>JAIXXW010000314.1 GCA_027490555.1 Comamonadaceae bacterium
AACACATCGGCCTTGATCTTGAGCGTGTCGGCCACCTTGAACTGGCCGCCCGCGTGGTGGATCATGCCCTGGTCACCCACCTGACCGCCCGACTCGGCGTAAAAAGGGGTGGTGTCGAGCACGACCACGCCGGCCTGACCGGCATTCAGTTCGTTCACGGCCTGGCCATCGGCGTACAGGGCCAGCACATTGGCGTGGGCCGTGAGGTCCTCATAGCCCACAAAGTCATTGCCCGCACCCGAATAATCGAGGGCCTTGTCCATCTTGAACTTGCCTGCCGCGCGGGCCTGGGCTTTTTGCTTTTCCATGGCCACGGCAAAACCGGCCTCGTCCACGCCCAGGCCGCGCTCGCGGCAGACGTCGTGGGTCAGGTCCAGTGGGAAGCCATAGGTGTCGTGCAGCTTGAACGCGACTTCGCCAGGCAAAACCTGGACGCCACCTTCCAGGGCCGCGTCCAGGATCTGCATGCCGCTTTGCAAGGTCTCAAAGAAACGCTCTTCTTCGACGCGCAGGACATCGGTGATGCGCTCGGCCTGGTTGGCCAGGTTCGGGTAAGCCGCGCCCATGAGACGGACCAGGTCGGGCACCAGCTTGTGGAAAAACGGGGATTTCTGGCCCAGCAGGTAGCCGTGGCGGATGGCACGGCGCACGATGCGGCGCTGCACATAGCCCCGGCCTTCGTTGCTGGGCACCACACCATCGCTGACCAAAAACGCGGTGGCGCGGATGTGGTCGGCGATCACGCGCAGGGATTTGTTGTTCAGGTCGGTGCAGCCGGTTTCGCGCGATGCCGCCTTGATCAGTGCATCAAAAATGTCGATCTCGTAGTTGCTGTGAACGTGTTGCAGGATGGCCGCCAGACGTTCGAGGCCCATGCCGGTGTCCACGCAAGGCGCGGGCAATGGCGTGACCGAGCCGTCTTCGTGCATGTTGAACTGCATGAACACGTTGTTCCAGATCTCGATGAAACGGTCGCCGTCTTCCTCGGGGCTGCCGGGCGGGCCGCCGGGGATGTGCGGGCCGTGGTCGTAAAAAATCTCGGAGCAAGGCCCGCAGGGACCGGTGTCGGCCATCATCCAGAAATTGTCGGATTTGTAGCGGCCGCCCTTGTTGTCGCCGATGCGGATGATGCGGTTTTCCGAGCGGATGCGCTCTGGCGTCCAGCCGGCTTTGACAAAAATGTTCTCCCAAATCGCATGGGCCTCATCGTCTTCCTGGTACACCGTGGCATACAGCTTGTCGGCCGGCAGCTTGTAGACCTGGGTCAACAGCTCCCACGCCCACTCCAGCGACTCGCGCTTGAAATAGTCGCCAAAAGACCAGTTGCCCAGCATCTCGAAGAAGGTGTGGTGGCGGGCGGTGTAGCCCACGTTTTCCAGGTCATTGTGTTTGCCCCCGGCGCGCAGACAGGCCTGCACCGAGGCCGCACGCACATAGGAGCGCTTGTCCGAGCCCAAAAACACGTCCTTGAACTGGACCATGCCCGAGTTGGTGAACATCAAGGTCGGGTCATTGCCGGGCACCAAGGGGCTGGACGCCACCACGGTGTGCCCCTTGGACTCGAAAAAGTCCAGGAAAGTCTTGCGGATGTCGGAGACAGAAAAAACGGCTTGGCTCATGGTGTGTCGGGCTTTCAGTGCAACCGGGCATTATAGATTTGAGCCCGGACCCTCCCCGGCCCCCAGCACGGCCTGCCGCCCCGCAGGCATCGGGGTTTTGCGACTTTTGCGACAGACAAACCCCGTCCCAGGGGCTAAGCTTGGAGGACTTGACGAAATTCAGGCGACACCCAGCGCCAAATGGAGAAAACCATGGACATGAAGACATCCCCCCTCGCCCTGCTCAACGACCCTTCCCTGCTCAAGACCGACGCCCTGATCAACGGCCAGTGGGTCGCGGGCAGCCAGCGTTTTGACGTGACCGATCCGGCCACGGGCGGGCATTTGGCCAGCGTGGCCAATCTGGGGGCGGCCGAGGCCGAAGCCGCCATCGCGGCTGCCAATGCCGCCTGGGGGCCCTGGAAAACCAAAACAGCCAAAGAGCGCAGCATCATCTTGCGCAAGTGGTTTGACCTGCTGATCGCCAACACCGAAGACCTAGCCCGCCTGATGACCGCCGAAAACGGCAAGCCGATCGCCGAGTCGCGTGGCGAAGTGGCCTACGGTGCCAGCTTCGTCGAGTGGTTTGCCGAAGAAGCCAAGCGTGTCAATGGCGAAACCCTGCCCCAGTTTGACAACAACCGGCGTCTGCTGGTCCTCAAGCAGCCGATTGGCGTGTGCGCGGCCATCACGCCCTGGAACTTTCCACTGGCCATGATCACCCGCAAAGTGGCCCCCGCCCTGGCCGCTGGCTGCCCGGTGGTCATCAAACCCGCCGAGCAAACCCCCCTGACGGCCCTGGCTGCGGCCGAGTTGGCGATCCGCGCCGGCATCCCGGCCGGGGTGCTCAACATCGTCACCGCCGACGGCCCCCAGAGCATCGCCATTGGCCAGGTGCTGTGCGCCAGCGACGTGGTGCGGCACATCAGCTTCACCGGCTCCACCGAGGTGGGCCGCATCCTGATGGCGCAATCGGCGCCCACGGTCAAGAAGATGTCGCTGGAGTTGGGCGGCAACGCGCCGTTCATTGTGTTTGAAGATGCCGACATCGACAGCGCGGTGGAAGGCGCTTTTGCCAGCAAATACCGCAACGCGGGCCAGACCTGCGTGTGCTCTAACCGCCTGTATGTCCAGGAGTCGGTCTACGAGGAGTTTGCCAGCAAGTTCGCGGCCAAGGTCAAGACCGCCAAAGTCGGCAACGGTTTTGAAGACGGTGTGAACCAGGGGCCCTTGATCGAAGCTGCGGCGCTGGACAAGGTCGAGCGCCATGTGAAGGACGCCATCGCCAAGGGCGGACGCGTGCTGACCGGTGGCAAGCGTTTGCACGGTCAGTTTTTCGAACCCACGGTCATCGCGGATGCCCACGCCGACATGGTCTGCGCCAAGGAAGAGACCTTTGGCCCCTTTGCCCCGATTTTCAAATTCAAAACCGAGCAGGAAGCGATCGACGCGGCCAACCACACCGAGTTCGGTCTGGCCAGCTACTTTTACAGCCGCGACGTGGGCCGCATCTTCCGTGTGAGCGAGGCGCTGGAATACGGCATGGTGGGCATCAACGTGGGCATTTTGGCCACCGAGCATGTGCCTTTTGGTGGCGTCAAGCAGTCGGGCCTGGGCCGCGAAGGCTCGCACCACGGCATGGACGACTATGTGGAGATCAAATACCTTTGTGTGGGCGATATTCTGAAGTGAGCCACCGGCGGTGCATCAGCGCTAAGGGGATGCGCCCGACACGGCGGGCAAGTCCTCGTAGCCGAACAGGTGCCGCCAGGGGAACTTGAACTCGAAGTCCTGCAGCAAGGCGCTGTGCACCCAGGCCACCGAATCGGCCCATGCCGGTTCGGCGCGCACACTCCACTCGACAAATGGGGCCAGATAGGGTTTGTCCGCCCACAGCGCCGGGCTGGCCACCTGACGGTATGCGGGCGACGTCGTCCACGCATTGCCCGGCCACCAGCTCAGCGCCATGCAGACCACAATCAAGGCGGACAGCAGCCAAGATTTGCAGCGTTGCAGCAAGCGATCGTGCCCCGCGACGGTCAGCACCAAGGCCGTCAAGCCTGCGAAAAATTGGCACAGATTGAGCAAACCGAACATCAAGGAAGCCCCCAGCACCACGGGTGTCATGACCGTCTTGCGGTAGGCCGCTGACAGGTGATCGGGCGGGATCTGGGGCGCGAAAAAACCGCCCATGAGTTGCGCCGCACCCGAGCGGACATCCAGGTCATCGGGGGCCAAACCGGCCACCGACGAGGCCCACAGGGCGCTCATCACCGGCCTGATCTCGGCGGGCGCGGGGCCCTCCAGCACGGTTTCGCCCCTGAGCAAAATTCGGCCATTGAGCGCTTCCTGGGTGCTGATTTGGGAACGCCAGCTCATCGTCAAATCCTGCTGGTCGGCGCGCGCCACGATGGTGTCGACCAGTGCTTTCTGAAGGTGCCACATGCTGGTCAAGCCCAAAGAAAAGCACAGCACGAGCAAGACAAGCCTGGACTTTACAAAGCTGTCGAGCCAGCGCATCAGCAACAAGGCCAGGCCCAAACCCGAGACCACACGGCCCCACAGCTCGATGTCATGCAACTGGACTGCGGTGCTGGTTTGCAGCAGGTTGCCCGCCAATTCCAGCAGCCGGTGGTTGAAAGACAACTCCAGCACGGCATAGCCCGCCAACAAGGTCAAAAACCAAGGTTGCAAATTCAGGGCTTGGTTTTTGAGTGCAGGAAAACGCATTCGAACATTCTAACTTTGCGAACCATCACCGACGAAGCGCTCGTGCGAGCCCCTGCGATTAGAATGCATGCACGCGGGTGTCGTTCAATGGTAGGACTCTTGCTTCCCAAGCAAATAACGTGGGTTCGATTCCCATCACCCGCTCCAGCATGACAAAGGCCCCTCTCGGGGCCTTGCTTGTTTCAAGGCCAGGGCCGATCAGAAGATCAGCTTCACACCCGTCTTGGCCTGCAACGCCTCAGGCGTCACACCCGGGGCCAGTTCGACCACTTTCAGGCCCGCCTCGGTCACGTCCATCACCGCCAGGTCGGTGATGATGCGGTCGACCACGCCTTTGCCCGTCAGCGGCAGGGTGCACTCGGGCAGGATCTTCATGTCTTCGGTGCCGTCTTTCTTTTTGGCCACGTGCTCCATCAGGATGATCACGCGCTTGACGCCGGCCACCAGGTCCATCGCGCCGCCCATGCCCTTGACCATCTTGCCAGGGATCATCCAGTTGGCCAGGTCGCCTTTGTCGGTGACCTGCATCGCGCCCAGGATCGACAAATTGATCTTGCCGCCACGGATCATGGCAAAAGACTGCTCGCTGCCAAAAATCGACGAGCCCTTGATGGTCGTCACCGTCTGCTTGCCCGCGTTGATGAGGTCGGCATCGACCTCGTCTTCGGTGGGAAACGGGCCAATGCCCAGCATGCCGTTCTCGCTTTGCAACCAGACTTCCTTGTCGGCCGGCACAAAGTTGGCCACCAGGGTCGGGATGCCGATGCCCAGGTTCACATAAAAACCGTCTTCCAGCTCACGGGCCGCACGCGCGGCCATTTGGTCTTGACTCCAGCTCATATCAGACTCCTGCTTTCTCAGTGATCGTGCGTTTTTCGATGCGCTTTTCGGGTCTCGCGTTCAACACGATGCGGTGCACATAAATGCCGGGCAGGTGCACGCTGTCGGGGTGCATCTCGCCGGTTTCCACGATCTCTTCGACCTCGACCACGCAAATCTTGCCCGCCATGGCCACGGCGGGGTTGAAGTTGCGCGAGGTGTAGCGGAACTGCAAATTGCCTGACTTGTCGGCACGGTGGGCTTTGACCAGGGACAGATCGGGCACCAGCGCACGCTCCATCACATAGGTCTCGCCATCGAACTCGCGCAGCTCCTTGCCCTCGGCCACCAGGGTGCCCACACCGGTCTTGGTGAAGAATGCCGGGATGCCCGCGCCGCCTGCCCGCAGCTTTTCGGCCAGGGTGCCCTGCGGGGTGAATTCCAAAGCCAGCTCTCCGGCCAGGTACTGGCGTTCGAACTCTTTGTTCTCGCCCACATAGGACGCAATCATTTTTTTGATCTGGCGCGTTTGCAGCAACAGGCCCAGACCGAAATCGTCCACGCCCGCGTTGTTGGAAATCGCGGTCAGGTTTTGCACGCCACTGTCACGCAAGGCCGCGATCAGGGCCTCAGGGATGCCGCACAGGCCAAAACCGCCCACGCCAATGAGTTGCCCGTCGGCCACGATGCCTTTGAGCGCATCGGCTGCACTGGGATAAATCTTGTTCACACCGGTCTCCAGAAATAAGGATGGAAGCGTTACGATACTACGTAATCGGTTACGTAGTTTTTCGTAGTGCGCAGCCCAGGCTGAACCACCCCCCTCTCCCGTCCTTGGCCATGACCCCAGAGATTGATTACCGCCTGGCATTCGAGCTGGCCCCCATCGGCCTGGTGTTGTCGCGCAACCGCACCATCATCGACTGCAACCAGCGGGTGTGCGAGATGTTTGGCGTCAGCAAGGCGCATCTGATCGGCCAAAGCTTCCAGCTGCTCTACCCCAGCGCAGACGAATACGAAAGAACCGGTCAGCGCATCGTGCCCATCCTGAACGCCAAGGGCGTTTATGCCGATGACCGGGTCATGAAACGCGTCGATGGCCGCCTCAAGGGCGAAACCTTCTGGTGCCATGTCACCGGGCGCGCCCTCAACCGGGCGGCACCCCATGAAGCCGGTATCTGGACTTTCGAGGACATGTCCGAGCGCAAACCCGTGAAGGCCGAACTCACGGCGCGCGAGCGCGAAGTCGCTGCCCAGCTGATGGCCGGTCTGACCAGCAAGGAAATCGGCAAGGCCCTGGGCATCAGTCACCGCACGGTGGAGATCCACCGCGTCAAACTCATGCGCAAATACCAAGCCAGCGGCGCGGCGGATCTGATTCAGAAGCTGTTGCGGGGTTGACCGCTCTGTTCGCTGTCAAGCCAGACAAAAGGATCAATCGTTCAAAGACAGTGCCACAGCAGCCCCCCTGAGGGCCGGGGACACAGGGGCATCGATCAACCACACAGGTACATCACGCAGATATGCTTGAAATCGCCCCTTGCTTTCAAAGCGCGTGCGAAATGAGGAGGCCATGAAGAACTGCCTCATGCGCGGCACAATACCGCCGCCAATGTACACACCCCCACGAGCACCAAGTGTCAAGGCCAGATCGCCGGCTACAGACCCCAACCAAGCACAAAACAGATCCAGCACCTCTTTGGAAAGACACGAATGATCGTTCAGGCCTTGTTCGAGAACCTGGGCTGGGCTGACCCCCATGGGAGGGGCAAGCCCACGGACCGCTGACAATGCCTCAGCAATGTCCAGCAAACCTTGACCGCACAGGACGCGCTCGGCCGAAACATGCCCGCCATGCCGCGGACGCAGAAACTCCACCACAGCCCATTCCTCTTGCGTCGCAGGCGTCAAGCTGACGTGACCGCCTTCCCCCACAATGGGAGCCCAGTTCGTCGATCCAGGAACTGGCAGCAAACCCGATACGCCCAAGCCCGTCCCTGGTCCAATCAAAGCGATGGCCGAACGCTGGGAAGGCTCGCAGCCCAATCCCACTGCGTGCAGATGCGAAGCATCCAAGGTCGGCAAAGCCAAGGCCAGCGCTGTAAAGTCATTGAGCACCATCAAGCGTTGAAGGCCCAGTTGCTCACGCAACTGTTGGACGGAAAACCGCCAGTGATGATTGGTCATGGCCACAGAATCACCGGTCACTGGATTGGCCATACCCAAAGCTGCTGCAAGCGGCCTCGGTAAGCCCTCCAGTGTCAAGTAGCCTTCGATCGCCTCGCGAAGGCCCGCATAGTCGGAAACGGGCAAAACCCGAATCCGAGATATCTCCAATCCTGGGCTGGCTTGCCAGCCAAAACGGGCATTGGTTCCACCAATGTCGGCCAGCAGTCGAGGGAAGGCAGGAAAGGTTCTGGAAGTCTCTGAAGATGAAATCAGCATATGAAATCAGTTAATCCAAAAAGCCATTTCGTCTGTCAGAAGAAATCCTTTGTCGACAGCTCGATGTCATGAAAGGCTTGAAGTTCAGCCCTCCATGACAAATGCCGACTGTCTTTTTGGTTCAATCTCAAAAAACAGGGACCACGCTACTGAAATAAAGATTATCAAAATGTAAATCAGTCACTGTGCCGCTTTCTGTGCCTGTCACAAACATCATGGCATAGTCCTGCGAGGCCGTCACGCTGGAGAACAACTGCAAGTCCTCCAACGGCTCCGGCTCGGGCTGCGGTGTCGGCATCTGGGCCAGCAGCTCTACATCCGTGAAGTAGAACGTG
>JAIXXW010000161.1 GCA_027490555.1 Comamonadaceae bacterium
AGCGCGGACCCGCACCGGCCTGTGCTGCTTTTTTGGCATGGCGGCGGTTTCATCCGTGGGGACAAGTCAGACCGGGCCAACCTGGGTTGGTGGGGTGCGCGGCAAGGCTTTGTGACCGTGCTGGCCAATTACCGTCTCGCGCCGGAGGTGCAATGGCCCTCGGGGGCCGAAGATGTGGTGGCCGCTGTCCTGAGCGTGTCCAAGCGGAGCCCGCTATGGGGCGCCAACCCGAAAGCCATCGTGTTGGCCGGTGAATCTGCCGGTGCGGCGCATGTGGCGGCTGCGGCCTTGATCCGGTCTTTTCAGCCTCCCGATTGGCACATCGCCGGCGCGTTTTTGCTCTCGGGGCCTTACGACGCACAACTCGAACGCATGGCGCGCGGCCCCTTGGGCATTCCAACACCCGACCCGCGCAACGACGCCTATTTTGGAGCCGAGCGCTCGGATTGGTCCACGGCCAGCATCTTCGCGCGCGTGGACGCCGAGCCTTTTCCCCTGGTGGTGGCAACCACCGAGCGTGACCTGCCGCAGATGCAGGTGCAAGCGGGCGCCTTGTTCACTCGGCTGGTGACGCAGCATGGCTTTGTGCCGGATTGGCTGGTGGTGCCTGAACACAACCATTTTTCAGCCGCTGCGGGGCTGGGCACCGAAGACGAAACGCTGGCCAGACCGCTGGCCGATTTCGTGCGATTTTGCGCCGCTCGAAGTGGCACTCAAGCGTAGCGCTTGAGCAAGTCACTCAGGTGTTCCGCAGCCGGTGTCAGCGGCAGGTCGGCCCTTCTCAAAAACACAATGTCGGGTGCGCTCAGGTGTTCACGCACGGGAATCACCTGCAGTGCATGCTGCGTCAATGCAAATTCGGCCCACTGGCGGGGCAGCATGGTCAGCAAGTCCGAGTGCGCCAAGGCGACCAACAGCGACATGGCCGAGTTCGCCTGCAGCCGGATCTTTGGCAAACCGAGCTTGAAACGGGAAAAAACCTCGTTCAGGTCTTCTGCGGCAATCACATCCAAGGAGGGCGTGGCCCAATCGGCCTTGCACAAATCCTTGAGGGAGCGGGCCGCCGCCAACGGGTGCCCTTGTCGACCGACGACGATGCGCGTGTTTTCAAACAGCTTCTCGGCGATCAAGCCCGGCGCTGGCGCGGCTTGGGAGGCGGCACCCAGATAAAAATCAATGCTGCCATTGCGCAGCCCTGGCTCGATGGCGGGGTAGAGCCCCTCGATGACTTTGAGCGTGACGCCAGGATAGCGTTGGCGAAACGGCCCCAGCGCACCCGGCAACATGCCCAGGTGCGGCATGATGGACAGGCCCGCCACCACCGTGCCCATGGCCCCGCCTTGCGCTTGCGCCATCTCTTCGTCGGCTTTTCTGAGCTCGTTCATGGCCGTGCTGGCACGCTGGTAAAAGAGCCGGCCCATCGGCGTCAACACCATGCCACGGGCGTCGCGCTCAAACATGGGGTGCCCCAGCTCATGCTCCAGATTGCGAATGCTCCGGGTCAGCCCCGACTGAGCGACGTTCAGGTGCCGGGCCGCGCTGCGCAAACTGCCATGCTCGACGATGGCCACCAGGTCACGCAATTGGTTGAGTTTCATTGAAGTGTTCTCATTTTGTGAACGGACAGCATATTCTGCCCTCTCTTTGAGAACCCCAAGAAGTTCTAGACTGCGCCGCAGACCGTTCCATTGAGGCGGCATCCCCCACTTGGAGACCCACATGCAACTGAGACCCTGCCTCGCCCTGACCCGTCGGCTGTTGGGCGCCGCCACCCTGGCCACCGTGGCCCTGCTGAGCACTGCGGCCATGGCGCAAAATTGGCCCAACAAGCCTGTCAAATTGATCGTTCCCGCCGGGGCCGGTGCTGCGCCGGATGTCATCGCCCGGCTCCTGGGCGAACGCCTGAGTCAAGCCTGGGGCCAAGGCGTGGTGGTGGAAAACAGACCTGGTGCGGGCGGCATCCCTGGCATGTCGGCCTTGGCGCGCTCGCCCAATGACGGCTACACCATCGGCTTCGTTCCAGCCGCCATGGGCACCATCACGCCCCTGGTCTACAAAAATCCCCAGTTCAACCCGGAGACCGACCTGACCTCGGTGGCCACAGTGGGCACCAGCACCCTGGTGATGGTGACCAACCCGGCCACAGGCATTCAGAACCTGCAGGACCTGGCCCGCTTTGCCAAAGCCAACCCTGGAAAGGCCAACTTTGCAGCGCCGCAACCCAACTCGCTGCCGCACCTGGCGACAGAAATGATGAACAAAATAGGGCAAATGGGCATGACCCCCATTCCCTACACCGCGCCGCCTGCTGCCCTGGCCGGCCTGCTCGCGGGCGATGTCCTGATGACGGCCGACGGCATCCCCAGTCTGATCCCGCACATCCGCAGTGGCCGGGTCAAGGCGCTGGCGGTGACTTCGGCACAGCGCATGCCCGGGCTGGACATTCCCACGGTGGCCGAGACATACCCCGGCTTTGACATGGTGGGCTGGTTCCAGATCATTGCACCTGCAGGCACACCCGCTTCGGTGGTTGACAAAATCAGTGCCGATGTCAACCGCATCTTGCAAACGCCCGAGATGTCGACACGGCTCCAAGACATGGGTGTCTACCACCGCGCCGATTCACCTGCCGCTGCGCGCGAGTTCTTCGCCTCGCAACAGCGGGCGATGCGCAAACTGGTGGCCGATCTCGGCATCCAGCCCCAGTGAGGCTTGATCTTTTTTCAACTCCCCCATCCCCATGAAACTCATCAGTTACACCCAAGACACGGCCACACGCTATGGCGTCTTGTTGGACACCGGCGTGGTGGACATGCACCAGTGCATGGACAAGGCACCAAAGGACATCCATGACTTCTTTGCCCAAGCCTGCGGCAATGCGGCCTTGATGGCCAGCATCGCCCAGCGGGCCTCGACCGCCCAGGCCACACCCCTGAGCCACGTCCAGCTGCTGCCCTGCGTGCCACGCCCGAGCAAAATCATCTGCCTGGGTGTCAACTACCACGACCACGCCGCCGAGGGCGGCAACAAAGTGGCCGACTACCCCACCATCTTTTTCCGTGGCCCTTCGTCATTGGCAGCGCATGGCGGCGTCATCCCCATCCCCCCGATCTCGACATCCCTCGATTACGAGGCCGAGCTGGCCTTGGTGATCGGCAAGACCACGCGCAACGTCAGCGAGTCTGAGGCGCTGGACTCGGTGTTCGGCTACGCCTGCTTCAACGATGCCACCTTTCGCGACTACCAGCGCAAAACCACGCAATGGACCGTGGGCAAAAACTTTGACCAAACGGGCGGCTTTGGCCCGCACCTGGTCACCGCCGACGAATTGCCGCCCGGCTGCGTCGGCTTGCACATCGAGTCACGCCTGAATGGCCAGGTCATGCAAAGCGCCAGCACCACCGACATGGTGTTCCATGTGGCGCCGACGATCGCCATGATGTCCGCCTGCATGACCCTGGAGCCTGGGGACGTGATCGTCATGGGCACGCCTGCGGGCGTGGGCTATGCGCGCCAACCACCGGTGTGGATGCGGCCCGGCGACTGCATTGAAATCGAGATCGAAGGCATTGGCATCCTTCGCAACACCATCGGTCTGCTGGCCACCTGAACGCGGCTCGCCATGAAAAACATCACCCGTGAGAACCTGACCGACACGGTCAAAAGCAGCTTTTCCCAGATCGACGGTGAACGCCAACGCCATCTGGTCAACCGTCTGGTGCACCACCTGCATGCCTTTGCAAGTGAAACCGGTCTGAGCCATGACGAGTGGCGCGAGGGCATCGCTTTCCTGCACCGCATGGCCGAGATCAGCAGCCCCTCGCGCAGCGAGTTCACCTTGCTGTCGGATGTGCTGGGCCTGTCCTCGCTGGTGGACCTCTTGGCAGCACGACCGGGTGCCACCGAAGGGAGCGTGCTCGGCCCCTTCCACACACGGGGCTCGCCTTGGGTGGACAACGGCAGCAACCTGATCAAAGACAACCCCGGCGAGGCGGTGCTGATCCGGGGCCGCGTGAGCGACACCGAGGGCCAAGCCCTGCCCAAGGCCACCATCGACTTCTGGCAAAACGCCGACAACGGCATGTACTGGCAAATGGACGACAGCCAGCCCCAGGACAACCTGCGCTGCCAGATCCAGGTGCAAGCCGACGGTAGTTTTGAGCTGGCCACCATCCGTCCGCGCCCCTACCTGGTGCCCACCGACGGTCCGGTGGGCGAATTGCTGCGCCTGTCCCACCGCGATGCCTGGCGCCCAGCCCACTACCACATCATCGTGGAAGCGCCCGGCCACCGCAGCCTGATCACCGAGGTCTTTGACGCAGCCGACCCCTGGCTGGACAAGGACGCGGTGTTTGGCGTTCGGGCCTCACTGGTCTGTGACTTCCAGCCCGCGTCCGATGCGGCCACCGCCGCTCGGCTGGGGCTGCCCGCGCAGTACCTGGCGGTGGAGCTGCCGATCCGGCTGGCCCGCGAAGACTGATCCGGCCTCTCATTTCCCCGGTCCCATCACCTGAACACCCACACCATGGCCTCCACGCTCACCGTCGATGTCCTCATCGCAGGCGGCGGCCCCTGCGGCCTGATGCTGGCCATCGAGTTGGGCCGGCGCAACATCCGCTGCCTGCTGGTCGATGCCAAACCCGGCACCGCCTTCAACCCGCAGGCCAACGCCACGCAAGCGCGCACCATGGAGCATTTCCGGCGCCTGGGCTTTGCCCATGAAATCCGCAGCATGGGCTTGCCGCCTGACCACCCCACCGACATCGCCTACCTGACCCGCTTTGCCGGCATCGAGCTGGCCCGCCTGCGCCTGCCCACGGCCGCCGCTGCGCCCCAAGCGATCAAAAACATGTCGGGCTCATGGAGTGCGGCCGAACTGCCACACCGGGTGTCGCAAAAATATGTCGAGGTTTGCCTGCACCGCCATGCGCAGCAACAGGCCAGCGTCGAGATGCGCTACGGCTGGCAACTGACGGCCTTTGAGGACACCGGTGAGGGCATCGATGCGACAGTCCAATCGGTGGATGGCGATGCGCTGCTGCAGGTCCAAGCCGCCTACCTGGTGGGCGCAGACGGGGCCCGCAGCTTTGTGCGCCACAAGCTGGGCATCGCCTGGGGCGGGGCCACCGGCTTCAAACGCAAATTCATGGGCGGCAAGATGCTGGCGGTCTACCTCAAGGCCCCCGACTTCTATGCCCGCAACCCGAACGACCGGTCCTGGATGTACGTGGTGGTCAACCCCGAATTGCGCGCCTTCATCATGTCGGTCGACGGCGTGAGCGAATTCGCTTTTCACATCCAGATGGCCGACGATGCCGCCACCGAGGCCCTGACCGAAGCCGATGCCCGCCGCCTGTTTGCACAAGCTTATGGCCAAGCCATCGACATCGAGATCCTGTCCATGGCCACCTGGATGGCCGGACACGCCTTGGTGGCCGAGTCGTTTCAGCAAGGCCGGGTGTTTTTGGGCGGCGATGCCGCCCATCTGTTCACCCCCACCGGAGGGCTCGGCTACAACACCGCGGTCGAAGACGCGGTCAACCTCAGCTGGAAGCTCGCCAGCGTCATCCAGGGCCAAGCCCCTGCGGCCTTGCTGGACAGCTATGCCCTGGAGCGCCGCCCACTGGCCGTGCGCAACACAGGCTATGCGCGGCAGTTTGCGGACTCGATCGGCCTGTTTGAAGCGGCGCCGGCATTGGAAGAGCCTGGCCCGGAAGGCGAGGCGGCCCGCGCCACGGCCTCGGACTACCTGAACGGGCATGTGCGGCGCGAGTTCAACATCCCGGGCGTGACTTTTGGGGGCCGCTACCACGGCAGCCCCATCATCGTGGACGATGGCACCACGGCACCGCCCGATGCGGCCAACAGCTATGTGCCTTGCGCCACGCCAGGCGGCAGACCGCCGCATGCCTGGCTGGCCGATGGCCGCTCGCTTTATGACAGTTTCAACTTCGAGTGGACCTTGCTGGTGCTGGGCGATGCGCCACCGGATGCCGAAACCTTCGAACAGGTGGCGCGGTCCCTGCAGCTGGATTTGCAAGCGGTCAAGCACCCTGGTGCCGAGATCCTGGCGCTGTACGAAGCGCCCTTGGTGCTGATTCGCCCCGACCAGATCGTGGCCTGGCGGGGGCACACCGCCCAGCACGCGGCCACCGTCTTGGCGCAGGCACTGGGCCACGGCACCGCCCAGAATGCCCTGCCTCCCTGAGCTCCCCTGAGCCCCCTCAGCCACCATGGCGGCTTGGGCCGGGGGGTGATCAGCCCCCTGCGCTCACTCCGGCTGGATGCCAATGGCCTTGACGATGCCTGCCCACCGGCTTCTTTCAGCGCGCATGAAGGCATCGAACTCGGGCACATTCATTTTGGTTTCAGGGATCGAGCCCAAGGTCAACAAGCGCTGGGCCACCTCAGGTTGTCTGAGCACCGCCTCCAACTCACGGTTCATGGCCTCCACCACGGCCGCCGGCGTGCCTGCAGGCGCAAACAAGCCGTTCCAGCCGGTGAATTCAAATCCGGAAAAAGTCTCGGACAAACTGGGCACCGAGGGCTGGTTGGCCGAGCGTTGGGCCGAACTGACGGCCAAGGGCCTGACCTGTCCGGCACGGATGTAACTCAAGAGCGCGGCCTCGGGCAGGCAGATCAGGTTGACCCGACCACCGATCAGGTCTTGAATGGCGTCAGGCGCCCTGTTGTAGGGCACATGGGTGAATTTGACACCGGCCATGGCCGCGAAGGAGTCGGCCAGCATGCCCGAGAAGGTTTTGGGCCCCTCGGTGGCCATGGCCAGCTTTTCCGGTTGGGCTTTGGCCTGGGCCACGGCATCGGCCAGGGTGTTGCCTGTGAAAGCGGGACCGGCCGCGATCACGAAAGGGCTGCGGCCGATCAGACGCACCGGTGCAAAGTCTTTCTCGGGATCGTAAGGCAGGGACTTGAAGGTGAAGATGTTGGTCACCATCGCGGCCGTGGTCGCATAGTAGAAGGCATACCCATCGGCCGGTGAACGCATGGCGGCTTGCGCGCCAATCACGTTTTGTCCACCCGGACGGTTTTCCACCACGATGGGCTGGCCCAGTCGGCGGCTGAGGTGGTCGGCAATGAAACGCGCCAGGATGTCGGGCCCCGCTCCAGCAGGTTGCGACAAAATCCACCGGATCGGCCGCGCGGGCCAAGCCTGGCCCCAGGCCACGCCCTGCACCCCCGTGGCCATGGCGGCCGTGACACCCAGCAAATGCTTTGTGAATGATCGTCTTTTCATGTTGGTCTCCTGTTGCACGTGTTGAACACATTCATCCGACGCTGTGGCTGTTCACAGCCGCTCTTGCGCCACCTCGGCCAAGGGTCAAAGCTTTTCTTTTTCGACCCGGTTGCGCAGAACACCGATTTTTGACACCTCGATCTCGACCAGATCTCCCTCTTTCATCCACACGGGTGGCTGGCGGCGAGCGCCCACACCGCCGGGCGTGCCGCTCACGATCACATCGCCGGGCGCCAAAGTGGTGAAGGTCGAGACGTATTCGATCAAGCGGGGGATGGTGAAAATCATCATGGCGGTGGTGGCCTGTTGCATCACCTGGCCATTCAGACGCGTGGTCAGGGTCAATTCCTCGCCATCGGCGATCTCGCCGCGCGTGACCAGAAAGGGGCCAAATGCCCCTGTCCCGACGAAATTCTTGCCCGGGGTGAACTGCGTCGTGTGGCGCTGCCAGTCGCGCACCGAACCATCGTTGTAAGCGCTGTATCCGGCCACATGGTCCCAGGCACGCGCCTGGGAAATGCGACGGCCGCCTTGGCCAATCACCACCGCGATTTCGCCCTCATAGTCGAAATGGTCCGACTCGGCTGGCATCAGCAAAGGTTGCAGATGCCCTGTTTGCGAATCCGCAACGCGCAAAAACACGGTGGGGTTGTCGGTTTTATCGCGCTCGGTCTCGATGCGGTGCTCTTCGTAGTTGTGGCCGATGCAGATGATCTTGCCCGGGTCGGTGATCACCGGCAAGAAGGTGATCTGGGCCCATGAACAGGTGTCGGCCTGGCCCTGCGCTGCAGAACCCATTTTCTCCAACACGCCGGCCAGCAGCGCACTGCGCAGGGTGGGACAACTGGGCGTGCCCAAAGAGACAACGCCGGTGTCGGTCGCCAGGCCCCAAGAGGCTTGGTTCTGATAGGAATAGCTCAAAAATTTCATGGTGTGGGGTGATGGATGGAGGTGGTGTGGATGATGCTGCTGTGATGGGGTGCCAGAGGCTCATGGCTGCAGCGCGGACAAAGCAGCCCTGAGGTCTGGCGCGCTGCGGAAGGCGCCATAGACATAGTGATCCGGACGGACCAGCGCAGCCTGGCATCCCATGCGGTCGAACCATTGGGCCAACACGCCAGAGGACTCCTGGAAAGCCGGATCCCCCAGGCTTTGCACCCGAAGCGCCAGACACGGCCGCGCACTTTGTGCCGCTTGCTCAAAACTGGGACCTGCCCCCGTGTGGAGCAACAAGCGCCAACCGCAGCCGAGCAACTCGTCCATGCGCACAGGGCCATCGCCGGTCTCGATCCAGGCTTGCGGAAACAAGGTGCCCACCGCCGCATGGCCGGAGCTGTCCAGACACCCTCCGACCAACGCCGGCTGCACGTTCTGGCGGGGCATGGGCTGCACCTGGCCACCGCATTCGGCCAGCAGCCGGGCATCTCGCTCGCGGGCTTTGGACAGGTCACGCTGACCGACCAGCTGTCCGATCGCCTTGATGCGTGAGGTGAGTTCCTTCACATGGGCTTGGCGCTCGGCCCCATAGGTATCGAGCAAGGCGTCGCTGGCACGCTGCTGGATCACGGCCACGAGTTTCCAACACAGGTTGGCCACATCGCGAATGCCTTGGCACATCCCTTGGCCCAAAAAGGGTGGCTGTTGATGCGCAGCATCCCCCGCAATGAACACCCTTTGCTGGCGCCATTCTTTGGCGACCAGGGCATGGAACTGGTAACTGGCCTGGCGCCACAACTGGGCCTCGTCGGGCTGCAACCAGCGCGACAAGAGCTTCCAGGTCGCCTCGGGCGTGGCCATTGTCCTGGGGTCTTCCCCGGGGTTGATGGCGATTTCCCAACGGCGGTGGTTGCGCGGTCCGATCAGATAGGTGCAAGGTCTTTGGGGCTCGCAGTACTGAACGCTGACCTGGGGCAATTTGCGCAAGCCTTTTTCATGGACGAGCACATCGACCACCAGCCACGGCTCGTCAAATTCCAAGTCCTGCAGGCCGATGCCCAGCTGTTTGCGCACCGAGCTGGAGGCGCCATCGCAGGCCAGGACATAGCGCGCCGTGGCTTGGCTTGTCTGGCCATGGGCGTCCTCCAGACTGAGCCTCACCTGTGTGTCGTCCTGCACGAGCGCGGTGACTTTCTGGCCCAGATTCACCTGAACCGAGGGCATGCCGCTGACACGCTGGCGCAGCACCGACTCCATGGCCGGCTGGGTGAACACCATCGACGGGTTGAAGGCCATCGGGTAAGGTGGTGCCACCGTCGACATGCATTTGATGAGCTGCCCATCCACACCATAAAACTCCGAGTTGGTGAAGGGCTCGGTGAACGGCGCCATGGCATCGGCGATACCCAGTTGCTGGAACACCCGCATGATTTCATGGTCCAGTGCAATGGCCCGGGGCTTGTCGTACACCTCGGTCAGTTCATCGCAAACCAGGGTGCGGATGCCCTGCAAGCCCAACAGCCCCGCCGCCACAGCGCCCGTGGGACCGAAACCGACGATGGCCACGTCAAACATGCGCGCTTCCTGACGGGGCAAACAACACCGCCCGCTGGGCGGCCTTCAGCCGTGCACTGGGTGGCTTGGAAATGCCCCATTGATCGACACGGCCTGGTGGCCATGTCCAGTCCTCGGGCCGACCCGAGGGGTAGCTGTCGTCCACTTGCTGCACCTCGGCGGTGTACTCGATGACGATGCCGAAGGGCCCGACGAAATAGTTGAAAGCGTTGTCACCCGGGCCGTGCCGTCCCGGTCCCCATTCAATGGGATACCCCGCATCCTGCATGCGCCCGCCACCGCGCATCACCGCATCGAGGTCCGACATCAAGAAGGCGATGTGGTTCAAGGCATGGTTGTCGGTGTCGCCCAAGGCCACACTGTGGTGGTCGCTGTTGCAACGCATGAAGGCCATGATGCCGGTGCGATCGGACAAGGAAAAATCCAGTGCTTCTTCCATGAAGGCGCGCGTG
>JAIXXW010000129.1 GCA_027490555.1 Comamonadaceae bacterium
ACCACCTCGTGGTCGTCCCAGGTCATGAGCCAGGGATGGGCGGCATGACTGGCCTGCAAATCGGGGTCTGATTTGTAGTGCGCATGGCGGGCACGGTACTCGTCCAGCGAGAACGGCATGCCGCCCTCGTGCGAACGGATTTTGAAATTCTTGTTGCTGCTTTCGTAGATGTAGTCGCCCACGAACAGCACCAGGTCCAGGTCCTGCGCGGCCATGTGGCGGTGCGCCACATAGTGGCCCTGCTCGTAATGCTGGCAAGACGCCAGGGCCAGGCGCAAACGGCGCACCGGCTCGTTCAGGGCCGGGCTGGTGCGGGTGCGGCCGACCGGGCTCAAGGCATGGCCGCTGGCAAAACGGAACCAGTAATGCCGCCCCGGCTGCAAGCCCTCGGCCAGCACATGCAGGCTGTGGCCCCGGCTGGCGTCGGTGACGAGGCGCCACTGGCGCACCGGCTGGCGCAAGGCCTCGTCGGCGAACAGCTCGCACACCACCTCGGTGGCCGCCGTTCGCCGCGCTGCATCCGCGTCGTGGATGAGCAAACGCGTCCACAGCACCACGCTGGTCGGCTGCGGCTGGCCGCTGGCCACCCCCAGGCTGAAGGGGTTGTGTTGCCAGCGTGCGGGCATGGCCTGGGCCTGCGCGCCGGGCGTGGCCCAGGGGGCCAGCGCTGCGGCCAGGGCGATGCGGTGCAGGTCACGGCGCGACAGTGTGGGCAGGGCCGCTGGTGCGCGGCGCTGGAAAGGTGGGAACATGATCCGGTTTCAGCCAATCGGTCGCTCACGGGCGAGCTGTGCAGCCATGTTAACCGGGCTGCGTGGGGTCCTTTCGGGCGCGACAGCCGACCCGCACGGTCAAAGGCACAATCGCTGGCATGAGCCTGTCCACACGCCCCCGCAAAGACCACCTGGACGCCCTGGCCGTGGGCATGCTGCTGGCGTGCTGCATGTTCTGGGGCTTTCAGCAGGTCATGGTCAAGGCCACCGTGGCCGAGCTGCCGCCGGTGTTCCAGTCTGCGGTTCGGGGGGTGGGGGCCACGCTGCTGCTGTGGCTGTGGTGCCTGTGGCGCGGGGTGCGCCTGTTTGAGCGCGACGGCAGTTTCTGGCCCGGCCTGCTGGTGGGCGGCCTGTTCGCGGTCGAGTTCGCCTTCCTCTACATCGGTCTGCAGCACACCACGGCCTCCCGGCTGACGGTGTTCCTGTACACCTCGCCCTTTTGGGTGGCGGCTTTGCTGCCCTGGTTCATCCCGACAGAACGGCTGCGGGTCTCCCAATGGCTGGGCCTGGCCTGTGCGTTTGCGGCCGTGGTGTTCGCCTTGCGCGAAGGCCTGGGCGGCGGCCATGCCCAGGGCGACCTGATGGGCCTGGCGGCCGGGGCGCTGTGGGGCCTGACCACGGTGGCCATCCGCGCTTGCAACCTCACCCGCATCTCGGCCGAGAAGCTGCTGTTTTACCAACTGGCCGTCAGCACCGTGGTGCTGGCCCTGCTGTCGCTGGGCATGGACGAACCCTGGCACACGCCCTGGAGCGGCTTTGCCATGGTGTCGGTGGCGGTGCAGACCGTGGTGGGGGCCTTCGCCAGCTACCTGGTCTGGATGTGGATGCTGGGCCACTACCCGGCCACCAAAATCTCCACCTTTGTTTTCCTGACCCCGCTGTTTGCGCTCTTGTTTGGCACCCTGTGGCTGGGCGAAGCGGTGACCCTGCCCCTGGTGCTGTCCCTGGCGCTGGTGGCGCTGGGCATTGTGCTGGTCAACCGCAAATGAATCCTCCACGTTTGAACCCTCTTCCGTAGGAGCCCACCCTGTGGGCGATGCGTGTGGTGCATGCCATGCAAACCATCGCCCACGGGGTGGGCTCCTACAAATGACTATCCACCCCTTCGACAGAAAGACCCCCCATGAGCTACCAAGCCCTGCAAATCCACAAAGACGACGCCGGTTACCGCTGCACGCTGCAAACCCTGGACGACAGCGCCTTGCCCGAAGGCGATGTGACGGTGCAGGTGGACTATTCGACCCTGAATTACAAGGACGGACTAGCCATCACCGGCAAATCGCCTGTGGTGCGCAAGTTCCCGCTCACGCCCGGCATTGACCTGGCGGGCACCGTGACCGACAGCCAGCACCCGCTCTTCAAAGCGGGTGACCAAGTCGTGCTCAATGGCTGGGGCGTGGGCGAGAGCCAAAGCGGCGGCTTGGCGCAAAAGGCGCGCCTGAAAGGCGACTGGCTGATCCACTTGCCCGCGGCCTTCAGCCCGCGCCAGGCCATGGCCATTGGCACCGCAGGCTACACCGCCATGCTGTGCGTGATGGCACTGGAAAAGCACGGCGTCACACCCGACAAGGGCGATATTTTGGTCACGGGTGCGGGCGGCGGCGTGGGCAGCGTGGCGATCGCGCTGCTGGCCAAACTGGGCTACCGCATAGTGGCCAGCACCGGCCGCCTGCAAGAGGCCGACTACCTGCGCCAGCTGGGCGCGGCCGACGTGATGGACCGGGCCGAACTGTCGGCCCCCGGCAAACCGCTGGCCAAAGAACGCTGGGCCGGTGTGGTCGACACGGTGGGCAGCCACACCCTGGCCAACGCCTGCGCCAGCACGAAATACGGCGGCGTGGTCACCGCTTGCGGCCTGGCCCAGGGCATGGACTTTCCCGCCAGCGTGGCGCCCTTCATCCTGCGCGGCGTGACGCTGGCGGGCATCGACAGCGTGATGGCGCCGCGCGCAGTGCGCGAAGCCGCCTGGGCGCGCCTGGCGAAAGACCTGGACACCGCGCAGCTTGAGCGCATGACGCGCGAAGTGGCGCTGGCCGAGGCCATCGGTCTGGGCGCCGAGATCCTGGCGGGCCAGGTGCGCGGGCGCTTGGTGGTGAACGTGAACCGCTGACGCGCCGGAGCGCGGTGCTGCAGCACTCAGCGCGCTTGGGCCCGGTAAGTGCCCAGCGCCTGCGCCAGCAAGTCGCCCTGTGCGTTGCGCAACTGCGCTTCGCAAAACACCATGGTCTTGCCGCCACCGACCACCTGGGCGGTGGCCGTCCAAGGCCCCTGACCAGGCTGAAAGAAGGACAGGTGCATGTCCAGCGCCACCACCTCGCGCGGCGCTTGCGGCCCCGCGTTGACGCGCGCCAGTGCCGCCTGGCCCATGGCCTCGTCCAGCTGCGCCATGAACGCCACACGGGCCGAAGGTGAAGAGGCTTTGTGCAAAGCGTTCATGCTGCGGCCTTCACTGCGGGCGGGGCAGGTAACGGAAGGTGCCGTGCGCCTTGGCCACCAGGCGGCCCTGCGCGTCGCGCACCTGGGCTTGGCACCAGGCCACATCGTTGTCGCAGCCCAGCACCTCGCCTTGGGCCGTCAAAGGGCCTCGGCCGGGCTCGATGAAACTGCTGTCCAGGTTCAGGGTGACCACGGTTTTTTGAAAATTCACCTGCGAGACCGCCGCGCTGGCCATGACCACATCCAGCAGCGTGACCACCACGCCGCCGTGCACGGCGCCGATGACATTGCCCAAGTCGGCATGCGGGTCAAGCGAGATTTGCGCCTTGCCGCCTTCGGAATGATCGCGCCGCATGCCCAGCAGGCGGGTGAACGGGGTCTTGGCAAAAATCGCCAAGGGGTCGTCGGCGGTGACGGGTTGCATGCGCGCGCTTTCAGTCCAGTTTGAAGCCGATGTCCTTGAGCATCTTGGCGTCGCGCTCGTAGGCCGTGCGGGCATAGGCGCTGTAAGCCTCGCCGCTCATCAGGTTGGGCTGCATGTCAAAACTCTCGAGCTGGCTTTGGTGCGCCGCATCGGCCGAGGCCTTGCGAAAGGCCGCTGCCAATCGGGTCGCGATGGCGGGTGGCAGGTTCTTGGGTGCGACCAAGCCCATAGGCGAGTCGATGGTGATGTCAAAGCCCGAGGCCTTGACGGTGGGCACGCCCGGGTAGCCTTTGAGAGGTTCTTGCGTGAAAGTGGCCAACAAGCGGGCCTTGCCACCGCGCACCTGTGCACCAAAACCCGGGTCGCCATACACATCCAGATGCCGCCCAATCAGTGCGGTGAAGGCTTCGCCGCCGCCCTTGAAAGGCACCATGTTGAACGAGGTGCCCGCCATTTTGGCCAAGCGCTCGGCCACGATGCGGTTGATGCTGATGGCCCCCACCGTGCCCCAGCTGATCGCGCCGGGGCGCTTTTTGGCGTCGGCCAGCAAGTCGCCCAGCGTCTGCCAAGGCGCATCGGCCGCCACACAAATGCCGGTGGTCAGATTGAACAGGCCGATCAGGTAGGTGAAGTCTTTGAGCGGGTCGAAGTTGACCTTTTGCACCAGCGGCGCGCGGATCACCGAGTTGTGCATCACGGCCACCGTGTAGCCATCTGACTCAGGCATAGAAGCGAGCGCCGCCGTGCCCATCACACCGCCCGCACCGGGCTTGTGCATCAGCACCACCGGCTGGCCCAGCTCCTTGGACGCGGCCTCGGCCAGCGTGCGAAAGATCGGGTCCATCGAGCCGCCGGGCGGAAAGGGCAGCACCAACTGGATCGGTTTGGACGGAAAAGCCTCTGCAGGGCGGCTCTGGGCCAGGGCCGAGCCACCGGCGGCCAGGGCCGACAACGCCAGCAAGGCCTGCCTGCGGTCAAGCGAAAAAGCGGGGGGGTTCATGCGGTCTCCTTGTGCGTGCACGCAGATTAAAGGCGGCCCGCAGCCGCTCAAATGGCTGAAAAGCACAAAAGCGCTGGCAAAAGCTGTCAGGGGGCACGCACCAACGTCAAAATCCCTGGCTTGTGAGAAACCCCTGCTGCCCTTGAACCCGCGCGCCTCCTGCATGGGCTGACACGCCACCCAGACAGCGGTCACTCAAACCATGGCTTGCCGCACACCCTCGGACAACAGATCGATCAAGTCGCGTGCAAAGACCGGCAGCTCCTCAAACCGGCTTCGACCATGCGGCAGGCCAACTCGAAGCTGCTGACCCGGATGCGCACCTTCAGCGGCATGTTGGGCTTTTTTTAGCGGGTCGCTCGGCCAGCTATAGGGCGCAGTTATAGCCCTTACAGCAATTCTGTAGTACCGCTTGGCCGCTGTGCACTCCTAGAATCATTCAAGTCAAAGCCCCATGCCCTACAGCCGTTTTTCTTGACCCGGCCCACACCCCTTCTTTTTTCATGAGCGCACACAACGACCCCATCCTTGACGCCCCTCTGCCCTACGGTCCCACCCTGGTGCTGGAAGAGGCCAAACGCATGATGCAAGCCGCCGAGAGTTACGCCCAAGCCAAGAAATGGCCCGTGTCCATCGTCATCACCGACGCCAGCGGCGGCATTTTGATGGCCCACAAACTCGACAACACACAGCATTCGAGCATGGAGATTGCCATGGGCAAGGCACGCACCGCTGTGAACTTTCGCCGTCCCACCCGCATGTTCCAGGACGGCATTCGGGCAGGCGGGGAAGGTTTGCGCTTTTTGGCGGTCCCCGGTGTCACGCCTTTGGAGGGGGGATTCCCCGTGGTGCGCCATGGCCAAGTGGTCGGCGGCATCGGCGTCTCGGGCGTGCTGTCCTCACAAGATGCCGAAGTGGCACAGGCCGGCATGGCCGCGCTCACTTGAAGCCAAGCGACACTTTCAACAACACCAACAGGAGACAAGATGACTTCCATCACACGCAGAAATTTGGTGATCGGGGCCCCCCTGAGCCTGGCACTTCCCGGACTGGTCAAAGCGCAAGACCGGTTCCCGAACAAAACCGTTCGGATCATTGTTCCTTTTGTGGCCGGCAGCCAGGTCGATATTGTGGCCAGGGAGATCCAGCGCCGCGTCCAGGAGACATGGGGGCAGCCGGTGATTGTGGACAACCGGCCTGGTGCCGGCGGAACCATCGGAAGCCGGGGAGTGGCAACGGCCGATGCCGATGGCCACACCTTGCTCTTCACCTCGGCGTCGCACGCCATCAACCCGACCCTGTACAAAAAGCTGCCCTACGACACCTTGAAAGATTTTCGTGGTGTGACTTTTGGCACGAGCGTGCCCAATGTGCTGGTGGTCGCCCCTTCTTTGGGGGTCAAAACGGTGCCCGAGTTGCTGCAGTTGATTCGCAGCAAGCCCGGTGCCATGAATTTCGCATCGGCCGGTGTGGGCAGCGGCACCCACTTCAACGGCGAGATGTTCAAGGCCATGGCCAAGCTGGACATCGTGCATGTGCCTTACAAGGGCACGGGCGATGCACTGGTGGACACCGCGGCAGGGCGATCGGCGCTGTATTGGTCGCCGCTGGGCCTCACACTGCCTTTTATCCGCGACAACAAGCTCATCCCCTTGGCCGTGAGCACCGCCCGGCGCGCTGCCGTCATGCCCGATGTGCCGGTGATTTCAGACTTCGTGCCCGGTTGTGTCTATGACCACTGGTATGGCCTGATGGCCCCCGCGAAAACGCCCCAGCTGGTGGCGGACAAAATTGCGGCCGATGTGGGCCGTGCATTGCGCCACCCTGAAGTGGCCAAGACCCTGGCCGATCAGGGCGTCGCCGTGGCGCCCGGTACACCCGCCGAATTCGACCGCTTCATCGCTGCAGAGATCGACCGCTTGGGTGCGGTGGTCAAGAGCGCCGGCATCCAATTGGACTAAGCGCACACGCCAGGGCTGTCCGGGCGTTTTCAACGCGCCGGCAGCCCTCTTGGACACCCGTCCATCTTGAACCCATCCCCTGTCCGCCTGAGGCACATGCCCCAGCCAGAAGGGTCAGCGGTTGCTTTGGGCCGCGAACCTGCCAGCCCGCCGGCCTGAAACGAAGGCCCACGCCAGGTGGTGGCCGTGGCCCTTGAGCAGCAAGCCGCCCTGACCCGTAGAGCCTGCGGCATACAGGCCGGCAATGGGCGCCCCGTCCGCGTTGAGCACCCGGTGTTCGGTGTCGACCGCGAGGCCGCCCTCGTTGTGGACAAAGACCGAGCGAACGGGCCCCAAAGCCACATAAGGACCGTCCCCCAATGGCCGCACCGGCCCCTGCGCGGCGCTGCGCTGGAGTGTGGGGGCGTCCATGTTCAGCCGCTGGGCCAAGGCCTCCAGGGTGTGGGCCTCGGTGAAGACATCGCGGCGGTTGTGCCGGTAGTCGGGCACATAGGCGTAGGCAATGCCAGGGGCCGTTGAGATGTAGTGCGGCCAAGCTGAGAACTGCTGGGCCAGCGCCGCATCGATCACGATGAATCCGACTTTGTCGGCCTGATCGGGCAAGCGCCAAGCCGGGCGGTCGAGTTCACTGCCAAAGCGCTCGCCTTGGGCGTTGACCAAGATCGCGCCCATCTCAAACAGGGACGTCGACGGTGCCAGCGCTGTGGTCAGGAACTTCATCATGAAGGGGCGCAAGATGGACTGGGGCAGGTACTCCAGCGCCCACTCCATGAACACCGCCAACCAGCGCCACGGGGGCAGTTGGCGTATCCAGTTTTCCTTGGCCGGTGCAATGAAGCGGATCTCTGGGCCCAGGGCCAAGTCGCCGTTGACAATGCGTGCGCCCAGGCCCTCGGCCATCCGCTGTCCGTCGCCCGTGGCGGTCTGGTTCACACCCTCAACCTTGGCCTCTTGCGGGCCCATGAAACGGGCTTTGAATTGCGGGTCGTTGGTGAAGTCACCGGCGGCCAGCACCACGCCGGCCTTGGCACGGATGGCGCAGGTGCCGTCGACCCCTTGCGCCACGACGCCCGCGACCCTGTCGCCTTCTTGCAGCAACTCGCTCACCCGCAAGCCGGTGCGGATCTGAACGCCAGCGCGCAAAGCGCGGCGCCTCAGGTGGTAGATGAAAGACCGTGAATTGGGCAGCACATTGTGCATGCGCGGCTGGCGGTGCGGGGGCTCGGGCATGGGCCCCATGAAATGCACCCCGGAGTCCAGCAGCCACTGAAAGGTGGCGGGAATCTCTTCACACAGGATACGCCGCAATGGCGCGTTGTCACGCGCGTCCAGATCGCCGGCAAAGCCGGGCATGTCGGCCCAGTGGTCCTCGGGGGAGTCCACAATGCCGCGCTTTTTTTGATAGCGTGTGCCGGTGGAGGTGACCGAGCCAATCGACCAAGCGGTGGAGCCGCCCAGCGCTGCGTTTTTCTCAATCAAGAAGACGCTGGCGCCCCGCTCGCACGCTTCAATGGCCGCGGCCAGGCCGGCGCCGCCGCCGCCCACCACCACCACATCACAGTTCAATTCTTCGGTCGACATGCGCAGGGATCAATCCAGTTTGATTTTGGCAGCATCGATGACGGCCCCCCATTTGGCGGTCTCCACCTCGTTGCGCCGCAAGGCGTCGGCCGTGCTGCCCCCCAATGCCGAGATGCCCAGGGCCTCCCAGCGCTGCACCAGGTCTTTGTCTTTGAGCACGACATTGAGCTCGGCATTGAGTTTGTTGACGACCGCCACGGGCGTGCCACTGGGCACAGACAGTGTGTACCAAGGCACAGAGGCATAGCCGGCAACGCCCGATTCGGCCACGGTCGGGACATCTGGCAAGCTGGGGCTGCGTGACAATCCGGTCACGGCCAGCGCACGCACCTTGCCGCCCTTGAGCTGGCTGTGCGCGGTGCCAAGACTTTCAAAAAGCATGTCGATCTGGCCACCCAGCAGGTCGGCCATGGCGGGTGCGCCCCCACGGTAGGGCACATGCGTGTAGTCCACCTTGGCCATGTACCGGAACAGCTCGGCGGCCATGTGCATGGCCGATCCGTTACCCGCAGAGCCGTAGGTCAATTTGCCAGGCTGGGCGCGGGACAAGGCCAGCAGCTCCTGCACTGAGCGCACCGGCAGATCGTTCTTGACGATCAGAATGCTGGGCGCCTCGGCCAACAAAATCACGGGCTTGAGTTCTTTGGCCGGGTCGTAGCGCAGTTGGGGGTACAGCTTGACCGCACCATTGTGGGCGATCGTGGCCAGCACCAGTGTGTAGCCGTCCGCTGGGCCACGCGCCACCTGTTCAGCGCCGGTGTGGCCGCCCACGCCGGGTTTGTTGTCGATGACCACCGCTTGGCCCAGGCGTTGCCCCAGCTTTTCTGCCACCCCCCGCGCCAGCAGGTCAGCCGGGCCGCCGGCGGAATAAGGCACCACAATTTTGAGCGGCTTGCTCGGAAAAACCTCTTGCGCCAAGGCCAGCGTCGAAGCCGCCAGCAGGCCCAGGGTGATCCAACATTTGTAAGCTGACTTGATCATGGTGTTCCTCAGTCGAGTTGCAGTTTGGCCGCTTCGATCACGCGGTTCCACTTGTGGGTCTCTGTGACAAAAAACGCTTTGGCCTGGGCCGGCGAATTGGGCTCGTACTCGATGCCCAACTGGTTGTAGCGCGCGCGCACTTCGGGGTTGGCCAAGATCCGCTGCACATCCCGGTTCAGCTTGTCGACCAGCGGCATCGCAAGCCCTGCCGGGGCCGCGAGTGTGAACCAGGAGGTGCCCGAGTAGCCGCTGACCCCCGACTCGGCGATGGTGGGCACCTCTGGCAAGCGCGGATCGCGCTTGGGCCCGGTGACCGCCAGCACGCGCAACTTGCCGCTTTGGATGTGCGGCATCGCCGAAGAG
Source organism: Comamonadaceae bacterium (assembly GCA_027490555.1). Classification (GTDB taxonomy): domain Bacteria; phylum Pseudomonadota; class Gammaproteobacteria; order Burkholderiales; family Burkholderiaceae_C; genus Limnohabitans_A. The sequence goes on from JAIXXW010000129.1 coordinate 9,520, forward strand.
ATGTTGTCAAACATGACGTCCACCTGTCCGGCCATCAAATCCACCAATGCCGGACCACTGCCCCGGTAGGGCACATGGTTCATTCGCTGGCCGGTGGCCAGCTGAAAGAGTTCGGTCACCATGTGCACCGAAGAGCCCGGGCCAGCCGACGCGTAATTGATCTTTCCGGCATGGGTGCGTGCATCGGCCAAAAAATCCGCAAAGCTCTTGTACTTGGAATTGACCGGAACCACCACGACGTTGGGCGACTCGCCAATCACCATGATCGGCTGAAGCTCTTCGGCCGGCTTGTAGTTGAGCTTGCTGTAGCTCGCATAAGCGGCGTGGATGCCGATGGTGCCCACCATCAAGGTGTAGCCGTCCGCGGGTGCCTTGGCCACGAACTGTGCCCCCAGATGGCCGCTGGCGCCCGGCTTGTTGTCCACAATGATGTTTTGCCCATAAAGTGCGCCCAGGCGCTCGGCCAGAATGCGCGCCAAGATGTCCACCGCACCGCCCGGCGCGAAGGGGGCCACGATGCGGATAGGCTTGGCAGGGTAGTCCTGTGCAAAGCTGGCGCTGCCCAGCAGTGACAAACCAATGACCAGGACCTTGAGGAAATTGCGCTTCATGTGATTGCCCTCCATTGTTCAAGTGTGATCACGGGACGCTGCGCGTAGGGAAGATGCCAGTGGGAACAATTGCTCTGGTCCACCACCTGCACGGGCAGCTCGATCGACGGCGGCACGCGCTCGCCGCGCAGGTGCCGGGCCGCACATTCGGCCGCCAGGTAGGCCATTTGCATCGCGTTGAAATCGGCGGTAGCCAGCATGCGCCCCGCGCCAATCGCTTCAATCGCCTGCGGGATGGCGTTCACGCCCACGACGGCGGCAGATTGGCCCGCAGCGTCCAGCGCATCGAGCACCCCGATGGCCATGATGTCGTTGGCCACCAGCACCCCGTCAGGCGCCTGGTGCTCGCTCAGCCAAGCGGCGGTTCGCTGCGCAGCGACTTCACGCACATAGTCGCCTGCGATCTGCCCCACCAGTTCGATGCACGGCACCTCGCGCGCCGCGTCCTCAAAGCCCCGAAGCCGCTCCAGGCTGGTGAAGGAATCCACGGGGCCCGTGACCACCAGCACACGACCGCTGCCGTGCAAATGCCTGAACAGGTAGCGCGAGATGGCCCCCGCCAACTGGTAGTCGTCCGAGCTGACATAACTCACCATGGGCGCGCAAAGGATCGGATTGACAAAGCCGATCATGGGGATGCCCGCTTGCACCACCTGTTGAATGGCCGCATCGACCTTGCTGGGATGAACTGGCGAAAAAACGAAGGCGTCCGGTGGGGGTTGCAAGGCCAGCGCCAGGGCGATGAGCTCGCTTTGCTCTGTCGGATCGTCTCCTTGGGTCGGCACAAAGTGCACAAGCTCATCCCCAAAGACGGCCGCGGCGCGCTCTGCGCCCAGGCGCGCGGCGCCGTAAGCGGGATTGGTGTAGTTCTTGGTGAATACAGCAATGCGCATGGTTCAGCTCACATCAAGGTCAATGGCCGGATGCATCCATCACACAGGGGCAGCCCACCGGCCAAGCGCCAAGCAGGACAGCATGGGCTTTCGTCACCCGCATCACACCATGCCGCCGTTGGGCTGGACAATTTGCCCGTGCACCCAAGAGGCCTTGTCCGACGCCAGGAATGCCACGACCTCGGCGACTTCTGCCGGTTGACCCACCCGGTTGAAAGGGCTGAGCGCGGCCGAACGGGCCAAGGCCTCTTCGTTTTTGCCAGCACGGAACAAATCGGTGTCGACGGGGCCGGGGGCGACGCCATTGACGCGGATGCGTCGCGCGGCCAACTCCTTGGCCATGGAGCGCAAGAGGCTTTCCACCGCCGCTTTGCTCGCGGTGTAGGGCCCGCCACCCGGAACGCCGACCCGCACCATGGACGTGGTCAGGCCAATGATGGTGCCGCCGTCGACCACCCACTTGGCGGCTGCGCTCAGCACATGGAAGGCGCCCACGATGTTGATCTCGACCAGCTTGCGGAAAGATTCCGCATCAAATTGCGCCATCGGACCGGGCGGCACATTGATGCCGGCATTGGCCAGAACGCAGGTCGGCATGCTGCCAAAGTCCTTGGCCACATCGGCAAACACCTGGGCCACCTGCGCTGCGTCACGGATGTCCACCGCATAGCCCCGGGTGGTCGATGAACCGATGGTGGTCGGCAGATTGGGGGCGCTACTGACATAGGTGTAGGCCACGTCGAAGCCGTCTTCGGCCAGCTTGTGCACACAGGCTGCACCGATGCCCCGCGTGCCACCAAAAACCAGGGCGATTTTCTTGCTCATGTTCATTCCTTCAAAAATGGATGCCATCAAAAAATTTCAGAGGGCCTTGTCAACACCGGTGGCCCGACAACAGCGGCCACCGTGCTGCAAGCACCCGGTGCTTGGCCTGCCCCGGTCTCAGGGCTTCCAAGGCTGGCCGTACACCGGCTCCTTGTAAGGCGTGGGCGGCAGCTGCCAGGTGCCGGTGGAAGGTGGCCGCACATCGGCGTCCACATGCACATCAATCACGCAAGGCTTTTTGTTCTTGAGCGCCTGCTCGACCGCCATGGCCAAATCCTGGGGCCGGGTGACCGTGTAGCCATCGGCACCGCAAGCGCGGGCCCAGGCGGCAAAGTCGGGGTTGTAGCGCTCGCCACTTTGCCCCTTGTAGAAGGCGGTGCCGATCTCCCGCCCGTTGAACAGACCGTACTGCAGGTCGCGGATGGCGCCCCAGGCAAAGTTGTTCCAGACGATCCAGACCACCGGCAGGTTGTACTCCACGGCCGTGCACAGCACATAGGGCGCCATGGTGAAGCCCCCATCGCCCACCACGGCCACGCAGGGTCGGTCGGGCGCGGCCAGTTGCGCGCCCATGACGCCGCAAACCCCAAAGCCCATGCTGGAGTAGCCCCAGCTGTTGAGCATGCTTTGGGGGCGCTTGGCCTGCCAGAACTGCATGAACCAGTTGTGGTGCACCCCGGAGTCGAGCGAGAGAATGACGTCATCGGGCAGGATCTTCTGCAAGGTCCCGACCACAAATTCTGGGCGCAAGGGGCTGGTGGAGTCTTCGAAATGGGGGCGAACAAAGGTCTCCCACTGCCGCTGCCAGCCTTGCACCTGCGCCACCCAGGGCGCATGGTGAACGGCCGCGATGTCTGGGCGTGCCGGCAAGGCTTGCAGCAGTTGGCGGACAAAGACCTGGATGTCGGCAATGATCCCCAGCGTGGGCGCGTAGTTGCGGCCCAGCTCCTGCGGGTCGATGTCCACATGGATCAACTTCGTCGTGGGGAAGTTCCAGGAATAGCCCTCGTGCCAGCTGGACGAGCTGCGGTCATCGAACCGGGTGCCCAGCGTGATCACCAGGTCGGCACGGCGGCCCGCCTCGTTGGCCGGGTAGGCGCCGTTGCGGCCAATGAAGCCCAGCGCGAGCGGGTGATCGCCAGGGATGGCGCCCATGCCGTTGGGGGAGGTGATGACCGGGATTTGGAGCCGATCGGCCAGCTCAGTGATCTCCGGCCCGGCCTCCGACAGCGTGGCGCCGTGTCCAATGAAGATCACCGGCTGGCGCGCCGCGGCCAGCAAATCCAGGGTGGCGGCGACATCCAGGTCGCTGGCGCCCGGACGGTGCATGCGGTGGATGTGCGAGCTCGGGGGCAATTCGACGTCGGCTTCTTCCTGGTACACGTTGTAGGGGATGTCCAGGTTCACCGGGCCCGGCCGGCCCGTGACCATGGTGTCCATGGCCTGGCGCAGCGCCAGGGGCAGCATGTCCACGCGCGTGGGCTGAAAAGCGCGCTTGACCACCGGGCGCATGACCTGCGCAAAATCGGCCTGGTTGTGCTTGTACAACTCCTGGAAGGGTGCGCGGTTGTGCTGCGATGTGGGCACGTTGGACGTGATGCACAGGAAGGCCGACGAGTCCGAGAGTGCGGTCGCACACGACATGACCATGTTGGCCGAGCCTGGACCGGTCGAGGTCAAGGTGGCCACCGGCTTGTGCTTGACGCGGAAATAGGCGTCAGCCATGTGCCCCGCACATTGCTCGTGGCGCGGTGAAATCAGCTGCAGCTGGTCCTTGACGTCATAGAGCGCATCCAGAATCCCCACGTTGCCGTGACCGCAGATACCGAAGATGTACGGTACCTTTTCCTGGACGAGGTATTGGGCGATGAGTTCGCCACCTTTCATTGTTGCCATGGTGCTCTCGATTGGGTTGGCGATCAGCCAACGGTGATGGTGATGATTTTTTCTTCGGTCATTTCGTGCACAGCATAGCGCGGTCCTTCCCGACCAAAGCCGCTGTCTTTGGTGCCCCCATAGGGCATCAAGTCCACACGCGAACTCGAGGTTTCATTGATGTGCACACCGCCCACATCCAGCTTGTGGGCTGCCGCCAAGGCCTCCGACAGCCCATTGGTGAAGAGCCCTGCGGCCAGACCATAGGGTGTGGCGTTGACGCGCTCAATGGCCTGCTCGAGGGTGTCGAAGGGCACAATGCACACCACGGGGCCAAAAATTTCCTCGCAACTGACCCGCATGTCGTCGCTCAGATCGGTCAACAGCGTGGGCGGCACCACCGAGCCCTGCCGCTGGCCACCCGCGAGTCGGCGCGCACCTTTGGCCAAGGCCTCATCAATCCAGGAAGCGATGCGGATGGCATTGTCCTCACTGATGACGGGCCCCACAAACGTGTGGGGGTCATGGGGGTCGCCAAAGCTGAGGTCATTGACCATGCGGCTCAATTTGTCCTCGACTTCGGACACCAAAGACCGGTGCACCAGCAGCAGTTGCACCGAGGTGCAGACCTGTCCGGCCTTGCGGTAACCCGCATTCACGACTTTCGGCAAGGCGTTGTTCAAGTTGGCGTCGGCGCACAAGATGGTGCAGGCAATCGAGCCCAGCTCCATCTGCGTGCGCCTCAGGCCGGCGGCCTGCTGGATCAGGCGGCCGACGTCGGTGCTGCCGGTGAAGGCAAAAAAGCGCACCCGCGGGTCTGCCTGCAGTGCACGCACCACTTCGCCACTGCCAGGCAGCAGGCTCAAAAAGCCCTTGGGCATGCCCGCCTGCAGCAGGATGTCGGCCAGCAAGCAAGCCGTCATGGGCGTGAACGACGAAGGCTTGAGGATCACGGCATTGCCCGCCGCAAAAGCCGGGCCCACCTTGTGCGTGACGGTGTTCAAGGGCGAGTTGAAGGGCGTGATGGCGGCCACCACACCCAGCGGCACACGCACCGTGAAGCCCATCCGACCGGCGGCTGCTGGCGCACCGGCCAACGGGATGACATCGCCCGCCAGCCGACGGGCCTCTTCGGCCGACAGCTTGAGGGTCTGGATGCAGCGACGCACCTCCCCTTGGGCATCGCTTTGTGTGAAGCCCGCTTCAATTTGCATGGCCTGCACGAACTGCGCTGTGGCTTCTTCCATCAAGACCGCGGCCCGCTCCAAGATGGCGCCGCGTTCATAGGCCACAGGGGCGCCCGCGCGAAATGCCGCTTGTGCGGCATCCACCGCCAGTCGCACTTGCGTGGCGTCGGCGGTGGTCAACTCGGCGGCGGGCACCAGCTTGTACTTGTCCAGAACGGGGACGCGGGGGCCGCTGCCTTCGACCCAGCGGCCGTCCATCAGCAAGCCATACGTGGGCAACTCTGCTGTAAAGAGCACGGGATTGATCTTCGGCATGGTTAGCGTACCTCTTGTTCCTCATCGGATGCGGGCGTGGTGATGACCAGAAACACCAGGCCGTCGAGCCCGGTGTTGGTGAAGCTGTGGCGAACGCCGGGAGGCACATAGACGTAGTCGTGGGGCCGCATCAGGTGCGACTCGTCGTCCAGGGTCAACACCCCCTCGCCCTCCAGCACGTAGTACACCTGCTCCTGGATTTGGTGCTGATGCTCTTGCACGTAGGCCATCGGGGCGTAGCGCGAGATGCGAAAGTCCACGCGGCTGCTGCCCACGGTCTCTGGGCCGGCCAGCTCCTTGGACAGCGCGCCGCCAAAATGACCCGGATATTCCTTCCAGGGGAGCTGCGCCATCTTCTGAACGATGGCCTTCAAAGGCTTGTCTGATTTCATGTGTGTGTCCAATCTGTTGGGGCGTGCAGGTTGCAAGGCGGCTGGAATGGATTCACAGCCAAAGGATTTTTTTCCGGTACGCGATGTCCGTCAGCAATGGCTCGGCCGGACCCTCATGGAAGACGGCCCCACGCTCGAGCGCGAACACACGGTCTGCGAGGGCCAGAACCAGGTCCAGGTTGTGCTCCACGATGACGATGGAAACGTGCTGGCGCAATTTGTCAAAGGCGGTGAAGAGCTCCTGCACCACCGTGGGCGCCAGGCCTTCAAAGGGTTCGTCCAGCAAGAGCAAGCGCACATTGCCCGACAGGGCTCTGGCCACGGCCACCATTTGCTGCTCACCACCGGAGAGGTAGTCGGCGGCGACATCCATTCGCGCTTGCAAGCGCGGGAAGAACTCCAGGATTTGCGCCTCCGACCAGACCACCCCATTCTTGCCATCGGTGGATCGCGCCAACCGTCCGAGCGCCAGATTTTCACGAACGGTCATGCCGGCGAAAAGGCCTCGGCCCTGCGGCACATAACCGATGCCCAGGCGCGCGATCTCTGGCGCACCCAGACCGGCAATGTCGCGGCCGTTGAACACCACCCGGCCACTGGCCGGGGGCACCAAACCGATCAGGCTTTTCAACAAGGTCGACTTGCCTGCGCCGTTCCTGCCCAGCAGGGCGACGATTTCGTTCTCACGCACTTGCAGGCTGGCGCTGTTGAGGATGTGGCTCTTGCCATAAAAGGCATTGACCTGGTCGAAGTCCAGCACGAGGCCGCGCGCACCCAGGTGCTGTGTTTCGCGGCCGGTCACAGGCGGCGTGCCGGTGCCGGTGTAGATTTCTTGCACGCGTGCATCGGTGCGCACCTGATCGGGTGAGCCGCTCATCAGGACTTCGCCCTGGTTCATCACCGTGACCTTGTGCGACAGGGCCAATACACGGTCAATGTCGTGCTCGACGATGAGCACGGGGATGTTGGTGGCGATGGTGCTGACAAGCCGGGAGATGCGTTCGCGCTCGGCGGCCGCCAAACCCGCCAGGGGCTCGTCCATCAGCAAGACTTGGGGTTTCGAGCCCAAAGCAATGCCCAGGTCCACCAAGCGTTGGCCACCGTAGGACAAGTCAGCGCCGGTGACCTTTTCCATGCCTTGCAGGCCCAGGAATTTCATCAATTCCTGCGTCTCGGCATGGATCTCTGGGAATTCATCGATGTCGCGCCAAAAATTGAAACGAGAAGAGTGGCGACCCTGCACCGAAAGCCGCAGGTTTTCGTAAATCGTCAGGCCCTTGAACAGGTTGGTGATTTGAAAAGAACGGGTCAGTCCTTGCTGACAGATCTCATGGGGCGTCAATTGGTGGATCGCCCGGCCATGCAACTGAACTGTGCCCGTGTCGGCCACAAACATGCCAGAGATCAGGTTGAACGTCGTGGTTTTTCCCGCCCCGTTGGGACCGATCAAGGCATGGATCTGCCCCGCCTGCACATCCATGCTGTTGTCTTGGACCGCCTGGATGCCGCCAAAACTTTTGGAGATGGCCTTGACCTCGAGGACCGTTCCTTCCACGCGTCGGGGCCGAAGAAATTCGGGCAGCGGCAAGCCCTCGTAGATCTTGCGCTGACTCATCGCCGCGCCCTCTTCGGGTGGCGGGTTCCAGCGCTGCTTCAACTTGGCCCAAATCCCGGTCAGGCCGCTGGGCGAGAAGATGATGAAGCCGACAAAAACCAGGCCGAAATACAGCAACCAGTTGTTGGTGTACATCGAAAACAGTTCGCGAAACAGCAAGAAGAACAACGCACCGAGGGCCGGCCCTAAAAAGTTGTGCATGCCGCCGATCACCACCATGGCCAAAAGCTCACCTGAGAAGGCCACGGTGGTCGACTCCGCCGCGGCCAAGCGGTGAAGAAACACCACCAGCGCGCCCGCCAAGCCGGTGATGGTGGCCGACAGCACAAAGGCCAGCAGCTTGTAGCGGTCGATGTCGTAGCCCTGGAACGTGGCACGTTGCTGGTTTTCTCGGATGGCCACCAGCACATGGCCAAAAGGCGAGCGCACAATGCGCAGCAAAAACCACAAAACCGCAAAACCAATCACTGCGGTCAAGATGTAGTAATTCAGGTGGCTGTTCAGATCGATGGGCCCAAGCGAGCCACGCTCGATGCCGCCCAAGCCGCCCTCGCCGCCGGTCAGGCTGGTCCAGCGAAAGGAGATCGCAAAGGTGAGCGCACACAAGGCCAGCGTGAGCAGCGAAAAATACACGCCTCGGCGGCGCAAGATGAGGTAGCCAACGACCAAGGCCAGCGTCGCGGTGAACAACAAAGAAAACGCAAAGGGCAGCACGATCTGGTCCTTGAACCAGTGCAACTGCGCCAATGCGGCAGCGTAACCGCCAATGCCAAACCAGGCGCTGTGGCCGAACGAGACCAAGCCGGTATAACCCACCAGCAAATTCAAACCCATCGCGGCAATGGCCAGAATGACCACCACGGTGGCCACATCCAGGGTCAAGCCAATGCCCTGCATGCAAAACGGCAAGAGCACGAGGCAGATGGCGCCCACCCAGAGTGGTCGATGGTGAGGATTCAAGATTTTTGTCATGGTGATGGGTGACTCACTCAAAGCGTTCGATCCGTTCGCCCAGCAAACCACGCGGCCGCAGCATCAGCACCAGGAACATCAAGATGTACATGGAGGCTTCGCTGGCGGCTGGCGCGAAATGGGTGGTGACGCCCCTGACCACACCGACGAGGAATGCGGCCAACACCACGCCCCAAAAACTGCCCAGGCCACCAATGACCACCACCACAAAGGCCACCGTCATGATTTCTATGCCCATCGCCGGATGAACGATGGCAATCGGGCCAAACAGAACGCCACCCAGCGCTGCGCTGGCCACCCCCAACACCACGACGGTCACCATGTAAGGCTGCAATCGGATACCCAGCACCGCCACCATGTCCGGCTTTTGAATGCCGGCGCGCACCACGCGGCCAAAGGACGTCTTGTGCAGCAACAACCAAATGCCCGACATCACGCAGATCACCACAGCCAGGATGAACAGCCGGTACTTGGAAAACATGAACTCGCCCAGCATCAAGTTGCCCTTGAATTGCGGCGGCATGCCAGAGGGCAGGGGCGCCGATCCCCAAATCATGCGCAGCGCTTGCTCGGCAACCATGGCCAGACCAAATGTGACCAGCAAACTCAAAATCGGATCGGCTGTGTAAAAACGCCTCAGCAGGAAGCGCTCAAAGGCAATCCCGATCAAGCCGACCAACGCTGGCGTGATGAACAAGCTGGCGCCAAAACCCGCGTACTTGATGACTTCCAACGACAGGTAGGCACCCAGCGCATAAAAGGCGCCGTGCGACAGGTTGACGATGCCGCCAACACTGAAGATCAGCGACAAGCCCATCGCCAGCAGCAGGTAATAGCCCCCCAGCACCAGGCCATTCACGATCTGCTCAAGCAAATAAACAATTTCCATGGGTTCCGTTCAGCAGCCTTGCGGCTGGCGCTGCCCGCAAGCAGCGCCAGCCTGATCCGGCAAATGCCCAATTACATCTTGCAGAGGTTTTCTGACCGGGGCGGCGCCAACTTTTCCAGCGGCTCGCCTGCGCCCGGAACTGCTTCACCAAACAGCAGAAAGTCCTGCTTGTGCTTGGCCTGGCCTTTGGGCTTGACCGTGAAGGGGTAGGCCTCTTGCATCAACTGGTGGTCCCAGCTGCGGAAATACCCCTTGCGCAACTTGAGGATGTCGAACTGAGCTTCAGACTCGAAGTACTTGATGATTCTTTCGGTGTCGACCGATTTGGTCTCTCGAATGGCCTGGGCCAGCATCATCATCGACACATATTCAATCCAGGCATGGTTTTCAGGGATGCGGTTGTATTTCTTGGTGAATTTCTGCACAAAAGCCTGGGTGCCCGGGGTTTTGATTTCGTGGTGCCAAACCGTGGGCCAGATACCGCCCAGGTTGTCCTCGCCTGCCGCCCACGCATCTGCGGTGTTGAGATTAAAACCTGCGACCGGAAACTTCATGCCGAATTCAGCGTACTGCTTGACGAAGTTGGTGACCTGATTGCCGCCCAAATTGGTGGCGATCAAATCGGGCCTGGCTTGGCGGATCTTGATCAGTTGCGCACTGAAGTCGGTCAGGTCGGTCGGCACCACTTCCTCGCCAATCACGGTGCCATTGTTGCGGGCGAAAAACGCTTTGGCCGCCTTGGACAGGTCATGACCAAAGACATAGTCTGAGGTAAGTGTGTAGATTTTTTTGCCTTTGACGTAACCCTCTCGGGCCAAGGCCTCGCCTGCGGCATTGACCATCACGGTCACGGGGATGTCCACGTGAAAGGTGTAACGGTTGCAATCCTTGCCGCGCAAGGTGTCGGATCTGGCACCAATGCTCATGAACAGGGTTTTGTTGCGCGCTGCGACCTGGGCGATGGTCAATGCAGAGGCCGAGGAAATCTCGCCCATCAGGAATTCCACCTTGTCGCGCTCGATCATGCGCTGTGCTTTGGACGCTGCCGTCTGCGGATTGACCGAGTCCTCACTGATCAGATCGACCTGTCGACCCAGCAGGCCGCCTGCGGCGTTGATCTCCTCCACCGCCATCTTGATGCCTTGCACCGCATATTCGCCCAGTGCGCCCAAGAAACCGGTCATGGGCGTCAGGTGGCCGACCCGGATCGGTCCGGTTTGGGCCATGGCCAGCATGGGATGGGCCAAGGCCGCCCCCCCTGCCAAAACCGTTCCAGTCGTCAGCAGTTTGCGACGCAGAACATCTGGGCTGTGTACTGACTTGGGCGAACTCTTTTCATCCATGCTGGTCTCCTCGAAGGGGTTTTGATAAGAAGTGCATTGGGATCATAGGAAGCGGTACACCCCTTGGAAAATACTGTTTTCCGAGATGGGATATACATTATTCTTATATCAAGGTATCCTGAAAAACTTATAGGAAGATGCCATGGACCTGCGACAGCTCAAATACTTTGTCCAAATCGTGGAAAGCGGGAGCCTGGCCAAGGCCTCGCGCCAACTCTACGTCGCCCAGCCCGCGCTCAGCCAACACGTCGCCAAGCTCGAGGCGGAGGTGGGCAAGCCTTTGTTGATCCGCACCGCCAAAGGGGTGACGCCGACCGAGAACGGGACCGCCTTGCATCACCATGCCCGCTTCATCTTGCGGCAACTGGACCAGGCCTTGTCGGTGGCGCGGCAAGAACCGGGCACCGTTCACGGCATGGTGTCCGTGGGTCTGGCAGCCACCACCGTCTGTGCGGTGGGCGCACCGTTCATGCGCCGCATCCGTGAGCGCTTTCCTGGCATCGTGCTGAACGTGGTGGAAGGCATGAGTGGGCACTTGGCGCAAATGATGCGCACAGGTCAGCTCGATCTGGCCATTCTGTTCAGCCGTGACGCCGTACCCGATTTGCCTGCAGAGCCGATCGTCGAGGAAGAGTTGTTCGTGATGCTGCCGCAAGAAAGTGACCTGGTGGCCCCTCGGCGGGTCAAGCTCAGTTGTGCTGACACGGCCGATTTGCCACTGATACTGCCCACCAGCATCCACGGGCTGCGCCGAAGAATCGCCAGCGAATTCGAACAGCGCAACCTGTCCATCCAGGTGGTGGCCGAGGTCGACTCCTTGTCTTTGCTGATGACCTGTGTGCGCGATGGCATGGGCGCCACCATCAAACCCATGTCGGCCGCCCTTGTGGATGGGCGCATCCGCGAAGGTTGGCGCACCTTGGCTTTTTCAGATGCCGACATGCGCCGAGTCAATTTCATCTATTCGGTCGACGCCGAGCAGCTGTCACCGGCAGCGGCTGCCGTTCGCGCCGAACTGCGCGAGACCATCAAGCAATTGGTGCTGCAAGGCGAATGGCAAGGCGTGAACCTGTTGCAGGCAGCCTGAGGACACTGTGGGGCTTGGCAGATCAACCCACCAAGCCTCACTTTTGAACTGCCCTCAGCATCGGGGTGCAGGGATTTTCGGCTTTTACGGTCAGCGGCGATGACCCGGACTCGGGTGACCGGCCAGGGGGTGGTGAACGTGAACCATTGACCCGCCTGGGGGCGGTCCGTGCCCATCGACAAAGCCGCACCCGCTTCAACGCGCGATCAAGCATGCCCCCAGTAGAGCTGCATGGGATTGCGCACCATGATTTGCGCCATGTGCTCGCAAGGTATCCAGCCATGCGCTTGGGTGATGAGCTGTTCGAAGTCTGCAAAACGTTCATGGTTGGTGCATGGCCAGTCACTGCCCCACAGCAGCGCACCCGGTCCCAAGGCATGCAACAACAGTGCCGCCAATGGACCGGAATCCACCTGTCCCAACCGGTAAGCACCACTCAGTTTGACGTAGACAGGCGACACCCTTGCGCGCGCCTCTAATCTCAGCAAAGTGGGGTCATGGGCTGTGGCTTGCCATGGCTTGGCCATATGGTCAATGACCAGTGGCACATCCGACGGCAATTGGCGCAGGACATGCGGCAGTTGTCCCTGGTCCGTGTGCACCTCCAGGTGCCAACCCAGTGAATGCAACGACTCCCAAAGGGCATGCGCTTGTGACCACTCTGGAATGTCATGCGACAGGCCCGCCAAATTCAGGCGGATGCCACGCACACCGGCCTGATTCAAATCTTGCAACTCTTGGACACGCGCACACGGGCTGACCACCGCGATACCGCGCAACACATCGGGATGGGCCTTCAGGGCATCCACCATCAGACGGTTATCGGTGCCCAGAAAACTGGGCTGGACCCAAACACCACGCGCCACGCCCACCCCTTGCGCCTGGCCCTGCCAGTCGCTTAACCGCGCACTGTATTGAGGCACATAACGGGCACCGGCAATGGCAACACCTGCATTGAACACATGGAAATGGGTGTCGACCCCGTTTTTTGACGCCAATGAACTCATCCGCTATATTCTAGTCCTCTAGATGTCAATCCCCAAGCCATGAGCACCCATGTGACCGATCACGCACTCGGCCAAAGCCGTTATGGCAAGTTGGCGCAGGCATTGCGTGATCGCATTCTGCAAGGTGAATGGGGCCCTGGTGAGCCGATTCCGGCCGAATCGGCCTTGGCCCAAAGTTATGGCGTGGCGCTGGGCACCATCCGGCAGGCCTTGGCCTTGCTGGTGGAAGACGGCGTCCTGCAGCGCCGGCATGGCAAGGGCACGTTTGTCACCACGGGTGTCGATGGCGCGTCGATGATGCGGTTTTTCAGGTTCCGTGGCCCCGATGAGGCCAGCAGCCGCACACCCGCCTCGCGCATCCTGAGCAGCCGCCTGCGCAGCGCCAGCGTCCAGGAGTGTCACGCTTTCCAACTGGCACCGGGGGCTCAGGTGCTTCAGCTGGAGCGTCTGCGCAGCCTGAACGCCGAGCCCTGCCTGCTCGAGAGCATTGTGTTGCCCTTGCCCCTGTTTGGCCCCTTGGCCGATTCGGACAGCCAGACCTGGGACGACCTGCTCTACCCCATGTACCAGCAGCGCTGTGGGGTGGTCATCCAGAAAACCCAAGACACCCTGAGCTTTTCGCAACTCAACGCCACACAGGCCAAGCGCCTGAAACTGGCGGTCGCACACCCCTGCGTGCTGGTCGAGCGGCAGGCCTTCGACATCGCAGGCCGCTGTGTGGAGCTGCGCACCACGCGGGGCGATGCCTATTCTTTCAAGTACACCGCACAGGTGCAATGAACCACTCCAGGAGACACGCCATGACCCACCTTCTTTGCCGCCGCGCCTTGGCCCAGATCGCGCTGGCCTCCCTCGCCGTCTGCGCCATGGCGCCCAAGGCCATGGCCCAGGCGGCCTATCCCAGCAAACCCATCACGCTGGTGGTCACCTACCCCCCAGGTGGCGGTGCAGACGCCATGGCCCGGCTGATTGGCCCCCGGATGGCCGAAGCACTGGGTCAACCCATCGCCATCGAAAACCGGCCCGGCGCCAGCGGCCAGATCGGCGCTGCTGCCGTGGCCAAGGCCGCGCCTGACGGCTACACCCTGATGCTCGACGCCTCATCGTTCGCCGTCAACCCGGCGCTGTACCCCCGGCTGCCCTACGACAGTGCCAAAGCCTTCTTGCCGGTTGGCGTGGTCGCCCTGTTCCCCAACGTGGTGTTGGTCAACGCCAGTTTCCCGGCCAAGAACATCGCCGAGCTGACGGCCGCTGCGCGCAAGAGCAAGGACGCGGTGTCCTACGCCTCCTCGGGCAACGGGTCGGCGCAGCATCTGGCCGGTGCCTTGTTCGAATCAGCGGCCAAGGTGGACATGGTGCACGTGCCCTACAAAGGCGGCGGGCCTGCGCTCAACGACGTGATCGGCGGGCAGGTGCCCCTGTTCTTTGGCAACCTGGCTTCGACCCTGCAGCACATCCAATCGGGCAAGCTCAGGGCCTTGGCCGTGACGTCCGAGAAACGCTCGCCCATCTTGCCCGACGTGCCCACACTGGGCGAATCGGGTCTGAAAGGGACCGAAATTTACGAATGGAACGCGGTGTTTGCCCCGGCCAACACGCCCGAGCCCGTGATGCGGAGGCTGGCGGCCGCGTTCCAGCAAGCACTCGACTCCCCCGAGGTCAAGGCGCGCGTGGCACAACTGGGTGGCGAGATCCAAAAAGGGTCCCCCGAGCAGGCCAGACGCTTCATCGAGCAGCAAACCGGTCTTTGGGGCCAGGTCATCCGGGACCGCAAGATCACCGTGGAATAAGCCCCGATCGCCCGCATGGCCCGGTGCCGGGCCAGCGCAAGGGCCCACCAGGCTGGGCAGGTCCGGTGGTGTTGGGTGTGGTGTTGAGCGTGTTGCCGCGGAGGCTTTCTGCGCGCTTCAGGCCACGGCCTGCCGCGCATCCTCTGACAACAAGTCGATCAGGTCCCGCGCAAAGTGGGGCAGCTCGTCGAAGTTGCGCACACAGATCTGCATCGAGCGCAGCGCCCACGCATCCGACAGGGGCACCAGGCGGATGGCCATGCTGCGGGCGTGGCGGCGGGCAGCCGATTCGGGTAGCACGCCCACGCCCACACCGGCTTCGATCATGCGGCAGGCCGACTCGAAGCTGCTGACCTGGATGCGCACCTTGAGCGGCTTGTTCAGCTGCTCGCACTCGCGGTTCAAAAAAGCGTGCAAGGCGCTGGCTTCGTGCAGGCCCACGTGGTCAAACTCCAGCGCATCGATCAGTGGCATGCTGGGCAGCTCGGCCACGGGGTGCAGATGCGGCACCACCAGCACCAGGCTGTCCGAGCGGTAGGGCAAGGTCTGCAGGTTTTCGGTGCGCACCGAGCCGGCCACGATGCCGATGTCGGTCTTGCCGTCCATCACCGCGCGCACGATTTCGTTCGACAGTTTTTCCTGCAGGTCGATGTTCACATCCGGGTGGGTGGCGAGGTAGCGCTTGAGCACCTCGGGCAAGAACTCGCCCAAGGCCGTGGTGTTGGCGTACACGCGCAGGTGGCCCTTGATGCCGCTGGCGTACTCCTGCAGGTCGCCGCGCAGGTGTTCGATCTGGCCCAGCACCAGCCGCGCCCGGTGCACAAAGGCCTGACCCGGCGGCGTGAGGGTCACGCCCTGGCTGTGGCGGTTGAGCAGCTTGGCGCCGATGCTTTCTTCGAGGTTCTTGATGCGCGTGCTGGCCGCAGGCAAGGAGATGAACGAGGCTTCGGCCCCCTTGGTGAGGCTGTTGGCTTCGGCCACCCGCACCATCAGGCGCAAATCCACCAGATCGAAATGAATAGACATGGCCAGATTGTGCCAGTGGGGTGGCACAAGCCCAGCGGCTTTGAGGTGGGCGCTGTGGCAGCCCACCCTGTGGGAGCCCACCCCTGTGGGAGCCCACGGGGGTGGGCTCCTGCCTCAAAGCGCTCAGGCCAGCAGGGCGCCCACCTTGGGCCACGAGGCCACCTGCCACAGCGCGTCCACACTGCGGCGCATGGCCTCGGGCGTGGCGCCGCCGCTGAAGGCGGCCAGGCGCAAGGCCTTGTCGGTGATCTCCTGGCGCGAGAGCGTGTTGCCCGGATCGCCTTTGGGCTC
>JAIXXW010000053.1 GCA_027490555.1 Comamonadaceae bacterium
ACAAGTACCAGATGAAGCCCGAGCTGCCCTTTGTGCCAGGCTCGGAGTACGCAGGCACCATCGAAGCTGTCGGAGAAGGCGTCCAACACCTGCAGGTGGGGCAAAGTGTTGCTTGCCTGTCGGGCACAGGCGGCTTTGGCACCCACACCCTGGCACCGGCCAAGTTGTGCATGCCCTTGCCCAGTGGTTTCCCGGCCACCGATGGCGCGGCCTTCATCATGACCTATGCCACCTCGCACCATGCGCTGGTGGACCGCGCCGGCCTTCAGGCCGGTGAAACCGTGCTGGTGCTCGGCGCCGCAGGCGGCGTCGGCACGGCCGCCATCCAGATTGCCAAAGCCAAAGGGGCCAAAGTGATCGCGGCTGCATCGACGGACGACAAGTGCGCGCTTTGCGTATCGCTGGGGGCGGATGCCAGCATCAACTACAGCCGGGAGAATTTGCGGGACGCCCTCAAAACCTTGACCGATGGGCGTGGCCCGGATGTGGTCTATGACCCTGTGGGCGGTGATCTGGCAGAACCGGCGTTCCGCTCGATCGCCTGGCGTGGACGCTATCTGGTGGTGGGGTTTGCGGGTGGCCCCATCCCCTCCCTGCCGCTGAACCTGCCCTTGCTCAAAGGTGCCTCGCTGGTGGGTGTTTTCTGGGGCGACTTTGCCCGGCGGGAACCCCAGGCCAACGCGGCCATGATGGGTGAGCTGGCGCAGTGGTACGGCCAAGGGAAGATCAAACCGGTGCTCGACCGCACCATGCCCATGCACGAACTCAAAAACGCCTACGCCCTGATGGGTTCACGCAGTGTCAAGGGCAAATTGGTGATGGTGAATTGAGGCGCTGAGGCCTGGACATGAAAAAAGGAAGCCGAGGCTTCCTTTTTTGCTTCAAAAGAACGGGTGGTTCTTTCAATGTCTGGAGCGGGAAACGAGGCTCGAACTCGCGACCTCAACCTTGGCAAGGTTGCGCTCTACCAACTGAGCTATTCCCGCATATTTCAGGGCTGAGATCCAAGGAGTCACAACCGCTGAAGAGCCCAAATTGTAATGCAATTTGGGGGGGCGTTGAAACTTGCCCCAGAAAAAAATGCCTCAGTGTTTCACCGCTTCGGTTTTGGCCGGTGCCGTTGCCGACGTCAACGATGCGGCGGCGACTTCTTCTTCACTCAAGGGCACAGGCTGCGATTCCAAAGCAATGTCCAGAACCTGGTCGATCCATTTGACCGGCACGATCTCCAGACCGCTTTTGACGTTGTCAGGAATGTCCTGCAGGTCTTTGACGTTGTCTTCTGGGATCAACACGGTCTTGATCCCGCCACGCAAGGCCGCCAAGAGTTTTTCTTTCAGGCCGCCAATCGCCGTCACCTCGCCCCGCAAGGTGATCTCGCCGGTCATGGCCACATCGGCCCGCACCGGGATGCCGGTCATGGCCGAAACCATCGCGGTGGTCATGGCCGCGCCGGCACTCGGGCCATCTTTGGGGGTGGCACCGTCAGGCACGTGGATGTGCAGGTCTTTCTTTTCAAAAACCTCGTCCTTGATGCCCAACAGGCGGGAACGGCTGCGCACCACCGTGCGCGCGGCTTCGACCGATTCCTTCATCACATCGCCCAGAGAGCCGGTTCGGGTGATCACCCCTTTGCCCGGCATCAAGGCCGCTTCGATGGTCAGCAAATCACCGCCCACTTCGGTCCAGGCCAATCCGACCACCTGGCCAATCTGGTTCTTTTGCTCGGCTCGGCCGTAGGTGTACTTGCGCACACCCAGAAAATCATTCAGGTTGTCGGCCGTGACGACGACCTGCGGGGACATTTGTTTGAGCAACAAGGCCTTCACGACTTTGCGGCAAATCTTGCCCAACTCCCGCTCCAGCGAGCGTACGCCCGCTTCGCGGGTGTAGTAGCGGACCACATCACGCACCGCCTGCTCGGTGACCTCGAGTTCGGAGGGCTTGACACCGTTGTTGGCCATTTGCTTGGGCAACAGGTATTTCATGGCGATGCTGGTCTTTTCGTCTTCGGTGTAGCCCGACAGACGGATGACCTCCATCCGGTCGAGCAAAGCCGAGGGGATGTTCATGGAGTTGGAGGTGGCCACAAACATCACATCGCTGAGGTCAAAATCGACCTCAACGTAGTGGTCGCCAAAGGTGTGGTTCTGTTCCGGGTCGAGCACTTCCAGCAAAGCGCTGGAAGGGTCGCCTCGGAAATCGGTGCCCAACTTGTCGATTTCATCCAGCAGGAACAGCGGATTCTTGGTGCCGACCTTGTTCAGGTTTTGCAGCACCTTGCCCGGCAAGGCGCCGATGTAAGTGCGCCGGTGGCCCCGGATTTCAGCCTCATCGCGCATGCCGCCCAGGGCCATGCGCACGTATTTGCGACCTGTGGCTTTGGCAATCGATTGGCCCAGAGAGGTTTTGCCCACCCCAGGAGGCCCCACCAGGCACAGGATCGGCGCCTTGACCTTGTCCACCCGCTGCTGGACAGCGAGGTATTCCAAGATGCGGTCCTTGACCTTGTCCAGGCCATAGTGGTCCTGGTTGAGGACCTCCTCGGCATTGGACAAATCGTGTTTGAGCTTGGTTTTTTTGCTCCAGGGCAAGCTGGTCAGCACATCCAGGTAGTTGCGCACCACCGAGGCTTCGGCCGACATCGGCGACATGAGCTTGAGTTTCTTGAGCTCGCCTTCGGCCTTTTTCCGGGCTTCGGCAGACATTTTGGCTGACTTGATCTTTTTCTCGATCTCCTCGATGTCGGCTCCCTCTTCGCCCTCGCCCAGCTCTTTTTGGATGGCTTTGACCTGCTCGTTCAAATAGAAATCACGCTGGTTTTTTTCCATCTGGCGCTTGACGCGACCGCGGATGCGCTTGTCTACGTTCAGGATGTCGACCTCGTGTTCGAGCTGCGCAAACAGGTTTTCAAGACGGGCCTTGATGTTGGAGAGATCCAGCACCTGTTGCTTGTTGTCCAGCTTCAGGGGAAGGTGCGCGGCAATCGTGTCGGCCAGGCGTCCGGCATCGTCGATGCTGGAGATCGAGGTCAGGATTTCGGGGGGAATTTTCTTGTTGAGTTTGACGTACTGGTCAAATTGCTGCATCACCGCACGGCGCAGCGCCTCGATTTCACTGCTGGCATCCGACTGCTCGTTCAAAGGGTCCACCGGGGTGACCGTGGCCACGAAATGGGATTCGCCGTCCACAATGGATTTGACCAGGGCGCGCTGCTGACCTTCCACCAGCACCTTGACCGTGCCATCGGGCAATTTGAGCATTTGCAAAATGGTCGAGACGCAACCCACATCGAACATGTCGTCGATGGCGGGTTCATCCTTGGCGGCGGTCTTTTGCGCCACCAGCATGATGCGCCGCTCGGCAGACATGGCCGTCTCCAGCGCCTTGATGCTTTTGGGCCGCCCGACAAACAGGGGAATCACCATGTGCGGGAACACCACCACATCCCGCAAAGGCAGCATAGGCAGATCGATCGGGGTGGAAGGCAAAGGCGTGTGTCCAGACATGGTGTGTCCCTCAAGGCAATTCAACTACAAATGGATGCAGCACTGGCGATTTCAAGGCACAAAGGCCAAAAGGAATCGATGCCATGGCGTGTCTTGGTGGATCAGGCCTGTTTGGCCGATTCTCGGTAAACCAGCAATGGGGGCTTGTTGTCATCGATGACCGACTCGTCCACCACCACTTTTTCGACATTCACCTGGTTGGGCAGTTCGAACATGGTGTCGATCAAGGCTTGCTCCATGATGGAGCGAAGGCCTCGGGCCCCGGTCTTGCGGGCCAGGGCTTTGCGGGCCATGGCGGTCAGGGCATTGGGGCGAACTTCGAGTTCCACCCCTTCCATGGCCAACAGCTTGGTGAACTGTTTCACCACCGCGTTTTTCGGCTCGGTCAGGATCTGCACCAGGGCTTCTTCGCTCAACTCGGCCAAGGTCGCCACCACAGGCAAACGGCCCACCAGTTCGGGGATCAGGCCAAACTTGATCAGGTCTTCCGGCTCAACTTCGTTGAACACCTCGGTCAGGGAACGCTGCTTCTTGCTTTTGACCGTCGCGCCAAAGCCGATCCCACCCGCCTCAGTGCGGTTTTCAATGACTTTTTCAAGTCCGGCAAAGGCACCGCCACAAATGAACAGGATGTTGGTGGTGTCGATCTGGAGGAAGTCCTGGTTGGGGTGCTTGCGCCCACCTTGCGGCGGCACACTGGCCATGGTGCCCTCGACCAGCTTGAGCAGGGCCTGCTGCACGCCCTCACCCGAGACGTCGCGTGTGATCGAAGGGTTGTCGGACTTGCGTGTGATCTTGTCGATCTCGTCGATGTAGACGATGCCACGCTGGGCGCGCTCGACATCGTAATTGCAGGTCTGCAGCAACTTGGCCAC
>JAIXXW010000064.1 GCA_027490555.1 Comamonadaceae bacterium
CTGGCGGTGGCGGCATGCACGGTGGTCATCAGGCCGCGCTTGATGCCCCATTTGTCATGCAAGACCTTGACCACGGGGGCCAGGCAGTTGGTGGTGCAACTGGCGTTGGAGATGATGGCTTCGCCGGCGTATTGCTTGTGGTTCACGCCGTAGACGAACATCGGCACCGTGTCCTTGGACGGGGCCGAAATCACCACCTTTTTGGCACCGGCCGCCAGGTGCATCTGGCTGGTGGGCTCGGTCAGGTAGTGGCCCGTGCATTCCAGCACGGTGTGCACGCCCATCTCGCCCCAGCGCAGGTGGTGCGCATCGCGCTCGTGCGAGAGCTTGATCTTCTTGCCATTGACGATCAGGGCGTCGTCGGTGAAATCCACCGTGCCATCGAAGCGGCCGTGCACGCTGTCGTACTTGAGCATGTAGGCCAGGTAATCGGACGGTTTGGGGTCGTTGATGCCGACGATCTGGATGTCGTTGTAGCCGTGTTTGAGCGCAGCGCGCAGGGCCAGACGGCCGATGCGGCCAAATCCGTTAATGCCCAACTTGATGGTCATGGTGAGTGCCTCAGCAGATAAGTTACTAAACCGTTACGTAACTGGATTGAAAACCAGATCGCTTGCATGGGCCTGATCTTTGGAACCGGATTTGAGCGCAGCCTGCGCTGAAATCCGGTTCAGGCCCGCAAAGCGGCCGGGTCAGGCCTTGAGCAGTGCGGCGTGGACCGTGTCGGCCACGTTCTCGGCGGTGAAGCCGAAGTGTTTGAACAAAACCGGGGCTGGCGCCGATTCGCCGTAGGTGTCGATCCCGACCACGGCGGCGCAGCCGTATTTCCACCAACCGTCGGTGGAGCCCATTTCCACCGCCACGCGGGGCAGGCCCGCAGGCAGCACGCTTTGCTTGTAGTCGACGCTTTGGCGGTCAAACACGCTGGTGCAGGGCATGGAGACCACGCGCACACCGATCTTGCGCTCGGCCAGCAGCTTTTGTGCGGCCAGGGCCAGTTGCACTTCGGAGCCGGTGGCGATGATCACGCCGTGGGTCTTGGCCATGCCGACTTCGCTGGGCTCGGCCAGCACGTAGGCGCCACGGCTGATGTCGCCCAGGTCGGCCTTGGGGGCGTAGGCCAGGTTCTGGCGCGACAGGCACAGGGCACTGGGGCGCTGGCGGTTTTGCAAGGCAACCGCCCAGGCGACGGCGGTTTCGGCCGTGTCGGCGGGGCGCCACACGTCCAGGCCGGGGATCAGCCGCAGGCTGGCCACGTGCTCGATGGACTGGTGGGTGGGACCGTCTTCGCCCAGACCGATGGAGTCGTGGGTGAACACGTGCACCACGCGCAGCTTCATCAACGCGGCCATGCGGATGGCGTTGCGGCTGTAGTCGCTGAAGGTGAGGAAGGTGCCGCCGTAGGGGATGTATCCGCCATGCAGGGCCACGCCGTTCATGATGGCGGCCATGCCGAATTCGCGCACGCCGTAGTTGATGTGGCGGCCGATCTGGCCGCCTTCGGTTTTCACCACGTCACCGGCCAGGTCCACCCGGAAAGCGGGGGTGCTCTTGGTGTTGGTCAGGTTCGAGCCGGTCAGGTCGGCCGAGCCGCCCAGCATCTCCGGCACGGCGGCGGTGAAGGCCTCCAGCGCGATCTGGCTGGCTTTGCGGCTGGCCACGGTCTCGGCCTTGGTGTGGGCCGTCACCACGGTGTCAAAGGCCACTTGATTGAAGTGCTTGGGCAGTTCGCCTTTCATGCGGCGCACGAACTCTTTGGCCAGGGCCGGATGGGCGGTTTTGTAGGCGGCGAAAGCCTGGTTCCACGCGGCTTCGCGGGCCTGGCCTGCGGCCTTGGCGTCCCACAGGGCATAGACTTCTTGGGGGATTTTGAAGGGCGCGTGCGGCCAGCCCAGTGCTTGGCGGGTCAGCTGGATTTCTTCGGCGCCCAGGGGCTCGCCATGGGCTTTGGAGGTGCCTGCGCGGTTGGGCGAGCCCTTGCCGATGGCGGTTTTGCAGACGATCAGGGTCGGCCCGGACGATCCGTTGTGCGCGCTGCGCTTGGCCGCAGCAATGGCCTGGGACACCGCAGCGGCGTCATGGCCGTCCACGCCGTCGATCACGTTCCAGCCGCAGGCGGCAAAGCGCTGGGGCGTGTTGTCGATGAACCAGGGGGTGACCTGACCGTCGATGGAGATGCCGTTGTCGTCGTACAGGGCGATGAGTTTGTGGAGCTTCCAGGCACCGGCCAGGGCCACGGCTTCGTGGCTGATGCCCTCCATCAGGCAGCCGTCACCCAGGAACACGTAGGTGTGGTGGTCCACGACGTTGTGCCCGGGCCGGTTGAACTCGGTGGCGAGCATTTTTTCGGCCAGGGCCATGCCCACGGCGTTGGTGATGCCCTGACCCAAGGGGCCGGTGGTGGTTTCCACGCCGGGGGTCACGCCCACTTCGGGGTGACCTGCGGTTTGGCTGTGCAGCTGGCGGAAATTCTTGATTTCTTCGATGGACAGTTTGTAGCCGGTCAGGTGGAGCACCGAATAAATCAGCATCGAGGCGTGGCCGTTGGACAGCACAAAACGGTCCCGGTTGGCCCAGTGCGGGTTCTTGGGGTTGTGCTGCAAGTGATCGCCCCACAGGGCCACGGCCATGTCGGCCATGCCCATGGGCGCGCCGGGGTGACCGGAGTTGGCTTGTTGAACGGCGTCCATTGCGAGGGCGCGGATGGCATTGGCCATGAGTTGTTGTGGGGCCATGTGGGGCAACTCCGGGGTATTCTGGTAAACCCGAGATTTTAGCGGTTGTCGGCCCAGCGGCCCCGGCCGCCGGCTGGCGAGCGCTGCGCGGGGATCAGCCTTGGGCTTCTTTTTGCTGGCGCGCCAGAATGTAGCGCCGCATGGCCACAGCGGGCGCATCGGCGGCCACGGAGAACTCGTACACATCCTCTGCCGGTGTGTTGGCCAGGGCCTGCTCCTGCAAAGCCAAGCCATCCACGTCCTCCTGAAAAGCCACAAACAGCTGGTCATGCATGAAGCGGGTGGTGGCCGGGTCCTTGGTCGCAAAATCGCGCCCGTGCACGATGAAGTAATGCGTGGTGGTCGCGGTTTCGGGTGTCGGCATGTGCGCCGTGCGGATGCGAAATTGAGGTCGGTCGGTTTCGGGCAGGTGGCAGTCGTAAAAAGTCACCGACACCTCGTGCAGCCCGATGCTGCGAAATTCCGAGCGCACGATCCGGGCAGCTTGTTGTGGACCTGTCAAGCCGGTCGGGATGCCCCAGACGGGCGGCAAGGTGGTCGGCACCACGTTGCGCTTGAGGGCGAACTGGCCGTCGCCGATCTCGGTTTCAAATGCGGCCTTGGCGTAGTCGGGGGTGCCGAAACTTTTGGCATGCAAAAAGCTCAGATGCGTCAGGTCCAGCAGGTTTTCGTGCAAGCGCACGTAATTGGCTTGCAGGCCGAGGTAGCCGTGTGAGCGCTCCCAGTCGGGGCTGTCCATCCAGTCTTGCTCAGGCAGTTTGGACACATCGGCCAGGGCCGGGTCTCCCATCCAGATCCAGACCACCGCGCCGCGCTCATGGGTGCGGTAGGCCCGGGTGCCGACGTTTTGGGGGCAGTGGGTCTGGGAGGGCACTTCGATGCAATCGCCGTCGCTGTTGAAGCGAAAGCCATGGTAACCACACACCAGGGTGTCCCCTTCCAGCGTGCCGGCCGACAGCGGCATCGAGCGGTGCGGGCAGCGGTCATCGAGTGCCACCACCTGACCCTGGCTCGTTCGGAAAAACACCAGACGCCGGCCCAGCAGGGTGCGGGCCAGCAGTTGCGGCTTAATCTCCTCGGCAAAAGCCGCCACGTACCAGTCGTTCATGACAAAGGGGGTGTGGCGGTCTGCCAGACGTTGGGAAGCGTTTTGGGCGGCGGCAATCACCGCGGGAAGAGGACGTGTCATGGGGCTGTCTCTCAAAAGGGTCTGGCCCAGCAGGGTGCGGGCTTTGGTTTGCAGAGTTTAGGGCGGGCGCGGGGTTTTTTCACGTCGCAAGAGCGTCTGAAGGCATGGCAAGATCCGGGCATGCACCCCACTGAACAATCCCAGGCCATGATTTTGGCTGCCGGACGCGGCGAACGCATGCGCCCCCTCACCGACACCTGCCCCAAACCCCTTTTGCGCGTGCGTGGCCAGCCGCTCATGCAGTGGCCGATGCAGGCTTTGGCCCGGGCAGGCTGTGTGCGGCAGCTGGTCAACACCGCCTGGCTGGGCGAGCAGGTGGCGGCGCATTTCGGGGACCGCGTCACCTGGCCCGGGCTGCCCGAGGTGCAGATCCGCTATTCCCACGAAGGGCAGGATTTCGGCCAGGCGCTGGAGACCGCTGGCGGCATCGTGCGCGCACTGCCGCACCTGGCCGAGGTGTTCTGGGTGGTGGCCGGCGATGTGTTCGCACCCGATTTCGTGTTCGCGCCAGAGGCCCTGCAGCGTTTTGCCGCCAGCCCTGCTTTGGCCCACCTTTGGTTGGTGCCCAACCCGGCGCACAACCCGGGCGGTGACTTTGGCCTGTCGGCCACGGGTCAGGTGCTTCATCTGCCCCAAGGGGCGGCGGGGCGCGACCACACCTTCAGCACCATGGCGCTGTACAAAAAAGCCTTTTTTGCCGACTGCGGCCTGCCCATGGGCAATCCCCATGGACAAGCGCTGGC
>JAIXXW010000366.1 GCA_027490555.1 Comamonadaceae bacterium
CGCAGGCTTTCCTTGAAATCGCTGATTTCGCCCCGCATGGCGGCCTCGGTGATGGCGGCCACCTCGGCCTTGCGGCCCACGGCATCGGCGATCTCGTCGATGCACTCGATGCTGATCAGCGTGGAGTCCATGTCGAACGCGATCAGCTTGAACTGGGACAGGGTCAGGGGAGCGCTGAAGCCCTGGATGGCAAGGCCCGGGGCGAATTCGGTGGCGGTGGTCATGGGGAGTGATTATCGAAGATCGGCGATGGGGCTCAGGCCAGGCTGGTTTCGGTCTTGGGTTGACCCAGGGAACGCAGCACATCCCGCACCATCTGCGCGCGGGCCTTGGGGTCGGGCAGTTCCCGCTCGATGCGGATTTTGTCGTTGCCCGCCAGCTTGATGTGCTTGTTTTTCTGGATCAGGCCGATGATGGCCATGGGGTCCACCGGCGGGTTGGGCTTGAAGGTGATCTGGATGACGCCCGGCGCGGCATCGACCTTGAGCACGCCATAGGGCTGGGTCAGCACCCGCAGGCGGTGCACGTCCACCAGGGTTTGCGCTTGCGCGGGCAGCTTGCCAAAGCGGTCCACCAGTTCTTCGAGCAGGGCGTCGAGCTGGTCCGCGGTCTTGGCGGTGGCCAGCTTTTTGTAAAAGGACAGGCGCAGGTGCACGTCACCGCAGTAGTCGCTGGGCAGCAGGGCGGGGGCGTGCAGGTTGATGTCGGTGGTGACCGACAGGGGGCTGAGCAAATCGGGCTCCTTGCCCGCTTTCAGGCTGCGCACCGCCTCGGACAGCATCTCGTTGTAGAGCTGGAAACCCACTTCGAGCATGTTGCCGCTCTGGTTTTCACCCAGCACCTCGCCCGCACCGCGGATCTCCAGGTCGTGCATGGCCAGATAGAAGCCACTGCCCAACTCTTCCATCTGCTGGATGGCGTCCAAGCGCTGGGCCGCCTGTTTGGTCAGGCCTTCGATCTCGGGCACCATCAAATAGGCATAGGCCTGGTGGTGGGAGCGGCCCACGCGCCCCCGCAGCTGGTGCAGCTGAGCCAGGCCGAATTTGTCGGCGCGTGAGATCACGATGGTGTTGGCTGTGGGCACGTCGATGCCGGTCTCGATGATGGTCGAGCACAGCAAGATGTTGTAGCGCTGGGCCACAAAGTCGCGCATCACACGCTCGAGCTCGCGCTCGGGCATCTGGCCGTGGGCCACCGCGATGCGGGCTTCGGGCAGGATCTCTTCAAGCTTTTGGCGGCGGTTCTCGATGGTCTCCACCTCGTTGTGCAAAAAGTAGCACTGGCCGCCGCGCTTGAGTTCGCGCAGCACCGCCTCACGGATCACGCCGGTGCCTTCGTTGCGCACAAAGGTCTTGATGGCCAGGCGCCGTTGCGGCGCGGTGGCGATCACACTCAGATCGCGCAGGCCTTCGAGGGCCATTCCCATGGTGCGCGGGATGGGGGTGGCCGTCAGGGTGAGCACATCGACCTCGGCGCGCAGGGCTTTCATGGCCTCTTTGTGGCGCACCCCAAAGCGGTGTTCCTCGTCGATGATGAGCAACCCCAGGTTTTTGAACCGGGTCTTTTCGCTGAGCAGTTTGTGCGTGCCGACCACGATGTCGACCGTGCCATCGGCGATGCCTTTCATGGCCTCGTTGACTTCCTTGGTGGAGCGGAATCGGGAGATCTCGGCCACCTTGACCGGCCATTTGGCAAACCGGTCCTTCAGTGTCTGATGGTGTTGCTCGGCCAGCAAGGTGGTGGGGGCCAAAAGGGCCACCTGTTTGCCCCCTGTCACCGCCACAAAGGCGGCGCGCAGCGCGACTTCGGTCTTGCCAAAACCCACATCGCCGCAGACCAGCCGGTCCATCGGTCGCGGGCTGATCATGTCCTGGATCACGCAATGGATGGCCGCCCGCTGGTCGGCGGTTTCTTCAAAACCAAAGTCGTTGGCAAAGGTTTCGTAGTCCTGCGGGCTGTAGCGGAAGGCATGGCCAGCGCGCGCGGCGCGGCGGGCATAGATGTTGAGCAGTTCGGCGGCGGCATCGCGCACCTGCTCGGCGGCTCGGCGCTTGGCTTTTTCCCATTGGCCCGACCCGAGCTTGTGCAGAGGGGCCTCGTCGGCGCTCACACCGGTGTATCGGCCAATCAGCTGCAACTGGCTCACGGGCACATACAGCGTGGCCTGGTCGGCGTATTCGAGGTGCAAAAACTCCTGCAGGGCAGGTGTGCCATCGTCGTTTTTCTGGCCCATGTCCATGTTCACCAGGCCCCGGTAGCGGCCAATGCCATGCTGGCTGTGCACCACCGGATCGCCCACGTTCAGCTCGCTCAGATCCTTGATGAGCGCCTCCACATCGCTGACCTGTTCCTGTTTTTTCCGGCGCCGGGTGGTGCTGCCTGCGGCAAAGAGTTCGGTTTCGGTGACCAGGTCGATGTTGTGTTCGAACCAGTGGAAGCCGTTGACCAGGGCGGCGGTGGCCATGCCGACTTTTTCATCGCTGGCCAGGAAATCGGCCAGCCGGTCAAACACGGGCGGTGTGAGCCCACTGGAGCGCACGAAGTCCA
>JAIXXW010000099.1 GCA_027490555.1 Comamonadaceae bacterium
CAGCAAGGCCGACAGCAACTGGCGGTTGTCCAGCTGGCCTTCGCCCGGCAGGTACAGGCCCTGGTGGAAGCGGCTTGCCAGACCGGGCTCGCAGCCTTGCAAGCCCTGGGCATCCAGGCGCTGGACTGCGGGCAACTGTGGGCATTGGTGCAGGGTGCGCCCCAAAAGTTGTTCGAAGCGCTGGGCCTCGGCCGTGTCTTGCCGGTGCCACAGCACCAGGGTGCCGTTTTGCTGGAAGAACACGGGTTCGGGCAGGGGGGCGATCAACTGGGGCCAGCGCGTCAGGCTGTGGTGCCCCATGCGCACCACCGGCATTTCGGTGATGGCCGATTCGGCCAAGGGCGCCAGCATGGCGGCCGCCACCCGAGCGGCCGAGCCTTGGCCATCGGCGCCCAGGGCTTCGTGCACCTGAACGCGGTGGCCGATGCGGGCCAGCTGGCTGGCCAGCAAACGCCCCATCAGGCCGGCGCCCAGAACCACGCTGAACATCTGGCCACTCATGGGTTCTGCCCCCCATGGGATCGCCGATAATGCGCGCCATGAACACCCCAGCACGTTACGCGCGTGTGCTCACCATCGCTGGATCGGACAGCGGCGGGGGCGCAGGCATCCAGGCCGATCTGAAAACCTTTGCCGCCTTGGGTTGCTATGGCATGAGCGCCATCACCGCGCTCACGGCCCAAAACACCGTGGGGGTGCAAGGCATCCATGCGGTGCCGGCCGCGTTTTTGAAAGCCCAGATCCAGTCGGTGATGGACGACATCGGTGTCGATGCCCTGAAGATCGGCATGTTGCATGAACCCGGCATTGTCGAGGTGGTGGCTTGGGCGATTGACCACTACCGGATTCGCCAGGTGGTGCTCGACCCGGTGATGGTGGCCACCAGCGGTGACCGCCTGATCGCACAGGACACGGTGCAGGTCTTGGTGCGCGAACTGTTCCCGCGCGCCAGCCTGGTCACGCCCAACCTGGACGAAGCCCAGTGGCTGCTGGGCCAGGACATTCCCGATGCGCAGGCGCTGCAAGCTGCTGCGCAGGGGCTGCTGGCGCTGGGGGCCCCAGCGGTCTTGCTCAAGGGGGGGCATCTGGCCAGCGACGAGGTGGTGGATTGGCTGATCCAAGCCACGGGCTCGTCTCGCCGCTTGGCCTCGGCACGCATTCCCAGCCTCAATGTGCATGGCACGGGCTGCACGCTCTCGTCGGCCATCGCCGCTCACCTGGCCCTGGGCCATGGCCTGGAAGAGGCCGTGGTGCTGGCGCGCCGCTTCATCCTGGAAGCGATTGCGCAAGGTGCTCAGGTCCGCACGGGTCAGGGCCATGGGCCATTGAACCACGGTTTCGCGCCCGTGCCGCTGCAGACCTTCAGCGCCGCGTGAATGCCGCAGGCGGGGCTGGTGCCAGACCTGTGGCGCCAGTGGGCCCAGGCAGGTTGGTGGGTTCTCGGGTGCGTTCTTGGCCAAAATCTGGTCCATGTGCAGCACAGGAAAATCGCTCTGGGGTGCTTGATCGGGCGGTTTCGCCAACACCATTCACAGCAGCGGGCTTCCCTGCGCGAGGATTACCTCAATCAGGTTCAAAGGGACTTTCTCAGTCGAAAACCTCACGGCCTTCAACACCCCCAGCGACTTCTTTGCTTTGGACAAAGACGGCGGGATTTTAAGTCAGACCCAGGCGTTGGTGCAGCAGGCTGGAGGTGGTGGTGTACTGCAGCAGGGTTTTTTCATGGGGGCGCAGCAGGGCCGCTGCGCCGAAGGCGGCCAGCGTGGCTTCGTGGAAGCCGCACAGGATCAGCTTTTTCTTGCCCGGGTAGGTGTTGATGTCGCCCACGGCAAAGACGCCGGGCTCGGAGGTCATGAAGTTTTCGGTGTTCACCACCAGCTGTTTGCGCTCCATGGCCAGACCCCATTGGGTGATGGGGCCCAGTTTGGGCGACAGGCCCAGGCAGGTTTGCAAAACATCCAGGGGCAGCCATTCGGTTTCGCCTTGGGGGTTGAGCAATTCCAGGTCGGTCAGCCGGCCATGGGCGGTGCGCAGCCCGGTGGGTTGACCGGCGTGGAAGTGCATGCGGCCTTCTGCGCAGGCTTGCCGCATGGCCGCAATCCGTTCAGGCTCGGCGTTGAACTGGTCCCGGCGGTGCAGCAGGGTCACGCGGGCAGCCGCTTGGGGGCCGGTGCAGGCGTTGAGGCAGGTTTGCAAGGCAGAGTCGCCATCGCCGACCACCACCAGGTGTTTGTGAGCCCAGTGCTGTGGTGCCGGGTCTTCCACAAACACCTGCGAGCCTTCGAAGGCCTCCAGGCCTTGCAGCGCCAGGCGGCGGGCCACAAAAGCGCCCACGCCTGCGGCGATGAACAAGGTTTGGGTGCGAAAGGACTGCTGGGACCTGGTGCGCAGCAGCAGGCGCTGGTCGGGCAGGCGCTCCAGGTGTTCAATGGGCTGTCCCAGGTGCAGCGTGGGGTGGAAGGGGGCGATTTGTTGCTGCAGGCGGTCGACCAATTCCTGGCCGGTGCAATAGGGCAGACCGGGGATGTCGTAAATCGGTTTGTGTGCGTACAGTTCGGCACACTGCCCACCGGCATGTGGCAGGGCATCGACCAGGTGACAGGCGATGCCTTGCAGGCCCAGCTGGAACACCTGAAACAGACCCACTGGGCCGGCGCCAATGACCAGGGCTTCGGTGTCGATCGTGGTGGTCATGGCCGGAACTGCAGACGCGGGTGCTGGCGTCAAGGCAGGCAGGTGTCAGCGGATGAGGTGTGCCAATTTGCTGGTTTTGTCTTTCCACTCGTCGGCGGTGGGCAAGGGGGCTTTGCGCTTGGTGATGCTTTTCCAGCCGGGCAATTGGGCCAGTTCGGCATTGAGCTGCGTCATGTGTTGCTGGTCGGCGGGCAAGTCTTCTTCAGCAAAGATGGCGTTGACCGGGCACTCCGGGATGCACACGGCACAGTCGATGCACTCATCAGGGTCAATGGTCAGGAAGTTGGGACCTTCGCGAAAGCAGTCCACGGGGCAAACATCCACACAGTCGGTGTATTTGCACTGGATACAGGATTCGGAAACAACGTGGGTCATGATGGGCTTGGGGTGAAGTTTGCCCGGCCAAACGGCGCAGGTGCTTTATTTTAAAGGGGTTTCTAAGGGGCTTTGACCCTGGCGTGCGGCTGTCTGCGCAGGCAGCAGGGCTTTGCGGCGGGGCTCAGGTCTTCCCGAGTGCCCCGGGCTTCAGCGCACCATCAGGGCGCCCGAGGTCTTGTGGCTGGCCGTGTCCACCAGCACCAAGGCGCCGAGCACGCGCGATTGGGCGAAAGGCAGAGTCGCCAGAGGCTCCTGCAAAGCCAGGGTCACATGGCCGATGGCGTTGGGGGGCAGTTCGTTGGCTTGCTCCTCGGCCAGGGTGTGGATGTTCAGCCGGTGCGCCACCTGCTGGACCTTGGCCTTGACCCAGCGGTGACCGTGCAGGGCCCAGTAGAGCCGGCCCGGGACCAGGGGCTCATCGTCCATCCAGGCCACGGTGGTGTGCAGGGTGCGCTGGCCCTGGGCTGCGCCATCGCTGGCCATCAGCCAGTCGCCGCGCGAGATGTCCACTTCACGGTCCAGCACGATGCCGGCGCTGTGGCCGGCGGCCTTGTTCTGCGGCTGGCGGGTGGCGCTCAGAACCTGGGACACCACCGCAGACTGGCCACTGGGGAAGACCTGGACGGTCTGGCCTGGCTCGATGCTGCCGGTGGCCACACGCCCCCAGAACACGCGCCGACCCTGCGTGGTCACACCGGTGTCGTGGAACTTTTCGACCCACTGCACCGGGAAGCTCAAGGCCACATCGGTCTCGGCAGGCGTGACCGGCAGGTCTTCCAGGATGCTCAACAGGCTGGGGCCCGTGTAGCCGCACCAGTCCGCCTGGCTCTCGACCACGTTCCAGCCTTTGAGCGCCGACACGGGCACCATGGCGGTGACGGTGATGCCAGCCTCTTGGGCGAATTTGGTCAGCGCGCCAGCGATGTTCTGGTAAGCCAGCGCGGCGTCTTCGACGGCGTCGAGCTTGTTGATGGCGAACACGATGGATGGCACCCGCAGCAGCTTGAGCAACAGCGAGTGGCGGCGGGTTTGCGGCAGCAAGGGCAGATCGGGCGAGTGCCAGTCGAGTTTGATGGCATCCACCAAGACCACCGCGGCGTCGGCACTGGAGGCGGCGGTGACCATGTTGCGGGTGTACTGTTCGTGTCCGGGGGCGTCACCGATGATGAATTTGCGCGCTTCGGTGTTGAAGTA
>JAIXXW010000325.1 GCA_027490555.1 Comamonadaceae bacterium
TCGCGTGTGATCGAAGGGTTGTCGGACTTGCGTGTGATCTTGTCGATCTCGTCGATGTAGACGATGCCACGCTGGGCGCGCTCGACATCGTAATTGCAGGTCTGCAGCAACTTGGCCACAATGTTTTCGACGTCTTCGCCCACATAACCGGCTTCGGTCAGGGTGGTCGCATCGGCCATGACAAAGGGGACATCGAGCATGCGGGCCATGGTTTGGGCCAACAAGGTTTTGCCCGAGCCGGTGGGCCCGATCAACAGGATGTTGCTTTTGGCCAGCTCGACATCGTCTTTCTTCGCACCATCCTTGTGCTTGAGGCGCTTGTAATGGTTGTAGACCGCCACCGCCAAACTGCGCTTGGCTTTTTCCTGGCCGATCACGTAATTGTCGAGGTTGGTCTTGATGTCCAATGGCGTTGGCAGACCGTCTTTGGCGCCCTCGCTCACGGTCGTGACCGCGGCCAGTTCATCGCGCACGATGTCGTTGCACAGGTCGATGCATTCGTCACAAATGAAGACCGAAGGCCCAGCGATCAGCTTTTTGACCTCGTGCTGGCTCTTGCCACAAAACGAGCAGAACAGGTTTTTCTCAGTGCTTGAGCCTTTTTTATCGGCCATATGGTTCGCCTCGGAATCCGCAATTCACCAATGATAACGAAAGAAAGACGGCGTTCACCCTGGTCGGGTCAACGCCGTCAGACAAGCCTTTTCGACGACCGGACAATGTCAAGCGCGTTTGGCGATCACTTCGTCGATCAGACCGTAGTCCTTGGATTCGGTGGCCGACAGGTAATAGTCGCGCTCGGTGTCAAATTCGATCTTTTCCAGCGGTTGGCCGGTGTTGTCGGCCAGGATGCGGTTGAGTTGGGCGCGGGTCTTGACGATTTCACGCGCGGCAATCTCGATTTCGGTGGCCTGACCCCGCGCACCGCCCAAAGGCTGGTGGATCATGACCTTGGAATTGGGCAATGAAAAACGCTTGCCTTTGGCCCCGGAAGAGAGCAAAAACGCACCCATGCTGGCCGCCATGCCATTGCACAGGGTCGACACATCGGGCTTGATGAAGTTCATGGTGTCGTAAATCGCCATGCCCGCGCTGACGGAGCCGCCGGGTGAGTTGATGTACAGGGAGATGTCCTTTTCGGGGTTTTCACTCTCCAGAAACAACAACTGGGCCACGATCAGGTTGGCCATGTGGTCATTGACCTCGCCCACCAGAAAAATCACGCGCTCCTTGAGCAAACGCGAATAGATGTCGTAAGCGCGTTCGCCACGACCCGACTGCTCGATGACCATGGGCACCATGCCCAGGTTTGTGATGTCCAGTGCGCTCATCTTTTCTCCAGAAAATTCAGGAATGACTTTACCCGGGTTTTCAACCCCACCAAAAAGATGGGGCTTGTCAGCCAGACTGCAAGCCCGGCTCAAGCCCCATGCATCAGCGATTCAAGGACGCATCAGGCCTGCTGTCCCATCAACTCTTCAAAGGAAATGGCTTTTTCGACCACTTTGGCCTGGGCCAAAACGAATTCGGACACATTGCTCTCGATGACCACGGCTTCGACTTCGGCCAAGCGCTGGTTGTCGCTGTTGTACCAGCGCACCACCTCGTCGGGGCGCTCATAGCTGGCAGCGAGTTCTTCGATGTGGGCCTTGATCTGCTCGGGTTTGGCATGCAGCGTGTTGCCACGCACCACTTCGGCCACCACCAGGCCCAGGCGCACGCGCTGCTCGGCCTGCGGGCGGAAGATGTCGTCGGGGATCGGGGCCTTGTCGGCATCCTTGACGCCACGTTGCTTCAAGTCGGCACGGGCACCCTCTTTCAGACGTTCAATTTCGTTTTGAACGATGGACTGGGGCAGATCGAGTTCGGCCTTGGCCACCAAAGCGTCCATCGCGGCTTGCTTGTTGCGGGCGAGCAAGCGGAACTTGACTTCGCGCTCGAGGTTTTTGCGGATGTCGGCGCGCAGGCCTTCCACCGTGCCGTCGGCGATGCCCAGGGACTTGGCCAGGGCTTCGTTGACTTCAGGCAGGTTGGCGGCTTCGATTTTTTTGACCGTGACCAGGAAGTCGGCGGTTTTGCCCGCCACATCCTGTCCGTGGTAGTCGGCAGGGAATGCCAATGGGAAAGTCTTGCTTTCGCCGGCCTTCATGCCGTTCACAGCGTCTTCGAATTCCTTGAGCATCTGGCCATCGCCCAGGATGAACTGGAAATCTTCGGCCTTGCCACCGGCGAACACCTCGCCGTCGATCTTGCCCTCGAAATCGATGGTGGCGCGGTCGCCGGCTTGGGCTGCAGCGTCCTGGGGGCGCTGGGCGAAGGTTCGGCGTTGCTTGCGCAGGATCTCGACCGTCTTGTCGATGGCGGCATCGGACACTTCGGCCATGAGTTTTTCCACTTCGGTGTCGGCGAGGTTGCCGAGCTTGACTTCGGGGTAGACCTCGAAAATGGCTTCGAAGTTCAATTCACCCTCGGGTGCGCCCTCTTTTTCGGAGATGCGGGGCTGACCGGCCACACGCAGCTTGGCTTCGTTGGCGGCCACGGCAAAGGCCTCGCCCACCTTGTCGTTCAGGACTTCGTACTGAACCGAATAACCATAGCGTTGGGCCACCACATTCATGGGCACCTTGCCGGGACGGAAACCGTCCATCTTGACCGTACGGGCCATTTTCTTCAGGCGGGCATCCACTTCAGACTGGATGGCCGTTACAGGCACAGTCAGGGTGATCTTGCGTTCCAGCTTTTCAAGGGTTTCAACAGTCACAGTCATCGTCGTTCTCGGTTAATGGAATGTCTCTCTGGCCACCGGGTTGCCCCCTTGGCCGCAAGTCTTTTGGTGCGCGGGGCGGGACTCGAACCCGCACAGTGTTGCCACCGTCAGGACCTAAACCTGGTGCGTCTACCAATTTCGCCACCCGCGCAGGTCCAAACAAAAAGGGCGGCAGGCGTGGCAGGCGGGCCTCAGGCCCTGTGCCACACCTGACCGCCCGGATGAAATCGGTCAACGTTCTATTTTAGCCGCTTCAACAGACCCGATGGGACCACGGGATGGATTGGGCCGGTCAATTCGGAACCAGGCGGCGTACATGGCGGGCAAGGCCAAGAGGGTCAAGGCGGTGGCCACGATCAGCCCCCCCATGATGGCCACGGCCATCGGACCCCAAAAAATGCTGCGGGACAAGGGGATCATGGCCAGCACGGCCGCAGCGGCTGTCAGAACAATGGGACGCAAACGCCGCACAGCCGACTCCACCACCGCCTGCCAGGCCGGCATGCCCGCCGCACGGTCTTGCTCGATCTGGTCAATCAGGATCACGGAATTGCGCTGGATCATGCCCATCAACGCGATCACCCCCAACAAGGCCACAAAGCCAAAGGGTCGGTCGAGCACCAGCAAAGCACCGGCCACGCCCGCCATGCCCAACGGGCCAGTCAGGAACACCAGCATGGCGCGGCTGAAGCTTTGCAGCTGCAGCATCAGCAAGGTGAAGGTGATGAACAACATGAGGGGCACACCGGCCGCGATCGAGGCCGAGCCTTTGGCGCTCTCTTCCACGGCACCCGCCACCTCGATCCGGTAGGCACCCATGCCCTGGGCATGCCAGCTGGCTTCGGTCTGGCGCAAGGCCGGCAAGAGCTGCGCGGTGACCGTGGCCCCTTGCAGACCTTCGGCAATGTCCGCCTGCACCGTGATGGCGAACTGCCGCCCTTCTCGCCACATCACCCCCGGCTCCCAAGCGAACACCGGGGTGGCGATCTGCAGCAAGGGGATCGAACGCCCCGAGGCGCTGGGCACATAGGCCTGAGCCAGGTCGGACAGGGTGTCGCGCTCGGACAGGGGTTGCCGCAACACAATGTCGATCAGCTGGTCACCCTCGCGGTACTGCCCCACCGCTGCGCCTGACAGCAAGATGCGGGAAGCTTGCGCGATCGACTGGCTGGTCACGCCCAAGGCGCGGGCCTTGGCCTGGTCCACTTCCAGCCGCACCGTTTTGACCGATTCATTCCAGTTGTCGTTCACCCCCCGGGTGTTCGGGTTTTGGCGCATCTGTGCCTTGATGTCGTCGGCCTTCAGGCGCAAGACCTGGGGATCGGGCCCGACCACCCGAAACTGCACCGGGTAGGGCACCGGTGGCCCGTTGGGCAGCAATTTCACCCGGCCTCGCACCTCCGGAAATTCCTGCGCCAGCAAGGTCGGCAGACGGGCCCGCAGCACCTCGCGCGTTTTCAGATCCGTGGGCAAGACGATCAACTGGGCCACATTGGTTTGCGGAAACACCTGGTCCAAGGGCAGGTAAAAGCGCGGCACGCCCGAGCCGACCCAGGCGGTGACCGATTTCACCCCCTTTTCCTGCGCCAGACGTTGCTCGACCCGTTTGGCCATGGCCTCGCTGGCCTGGAAGGGCGACCCCTCCGGCAACCACAGGTCGACCATGATTTCAGGGCGGCTGGAGTCCGGGAAAAACTGCTGCTGCACCTTGCCCATGCCCAGCATGCCGAGCGCAAACAAGGCGATCGTGATGCTGATCGTTTTCCAACGGTGGGTGACGCACCAGGTCACCCAGCGTCGGAAATGGCGGTAAAACGGCGTGTCAAACATCTGCGCAGCATCCCCCTGGCTGTGGGCCAGGGCGTGCGCAGGGGGTTTCA
>JAIXXW010000063.1 GCA_027490555.1 Comamonadaceae bacterium
GGCATCCGTCACGGCCAGATCACCACCATCCACGACCCGACCAACACCAACTTGGTGGTGGACGCGCCGCACAAGGACCTGCGCCGCGCCCGCAGCGCCATGATGAGCCTGGCCCCCACCACCACCGGCAGCGCCACGGCGATTGCCCTGATTTACCCCGAACTCAAAGGCAAGCTCAATGGCCATGCGGTGCGTGCCCCGGTGCTGAACGCCTCACTGACCGACTGCGTGTTCGAAATGCAGCGCGAGACCAGCGCCGAAGAGGTCAATGCCCTGTTTGCTGCTGCCGCCCAAGGTCCTTTGGCGGGGATTCTGGGTTACGAGCCCCGCCCCTTGGTGAGCGTGGATTACGCCCGCGACACACGCAGCGCCATTGTGGACGGCTTGTCCACCTTGGTCACCGATGGCACCTTGCTCAAGATCTACGCCTGGTACGACAACGAGATGGGCTACGCCTGCCGCATGGTGGACTTGGCCTGCCACATGAACGACGTCAGCATCTGAGATGAACGCGGCTGAACGCAACTACGGCATCGTCACCGCTGCCTATTGGGGCTTCACCCTGACCGATGGCGCTTTGCGCATGTTGGTACTGCTGCATTTTTACAAGCTGGGCTACTCGCCCTTCACGCTGGCCTTTTTGTTCTTGTTGTACGAAGCAGCTGGCGTGCTCGCCAACCTGATCGGTGGCTGGCTGGCCACGCGCTATGGCATCGCG
This sequence comes from Comamonadaceae bacterium, assembly GCA_027490555.1. Taxonomy (GTDB): domain Bacteria; phylum Pseudomonadota; class Gammaproteobacteria; order Burkholderiales; family Burkholderiaceae_C; genus Limnohabitans_A. Next base: position 719 of record JAIXXW010000063.1, read on the forward strand.
CGCATGCTCAGCGTGGGCCTGGTCATGCAGATCATCGGTTTTGGCTTGTTGTCGGCCTTGCAGCCCGATTGGACGGCGGCCATGTCGGTGGCCTGGGTGGTGTTGGCGCAAGGCGTGTGCGGTGTGGCCAAAGACCTGACCAAAACCGCCAGCAAATCGGCCATCAAGATCACCCAGGCGCAAGCCAAAGCGCAAGGCAACGGCCAACTTTTCAAGTGGGTGGCCTGGTTCACGGGCAGCAAAAACGCCATGAAAGGGTTGGGATTTTTCTTGGGCGGTTTGCTGCTCCAGACGCTGGGGTTTCAGGGCGCGCTGTGGGCCATGGCGGGCCTTTTGGCGCTGGTGCTGGTCGGTGTGGTCAGCAGCTTGCCGCCCATGATGGGTAAAAGCAAAGCATCGGGTTCGGCCAAAGAACTGTTTGCCAAAAATGCAGGCATCAACGCACTGGCTGCCGCCCGCGTGGCCTTGTTCGGTGCGCGGGATGTGTGGTTTGTGGTCGGCGTGCCGGTGTTTTTGTACTCGGTGGGCTGGACCTTCACCATGGTGGGCGGCTTTTTGGCAGCTTGGACCATCGGCTACGGCTTGGTGCAGGCGCTGGCGCCGCAGATTGTGCGCCGCAGCGCCGATGGCCTCAGCCGCGAAGTGCCTGCAGCGCGCTGGTGGTCGGCGGTGCTCGCCCTCATTCCGCTGGGCATCGCCGCCGCCGTGTGGCTGCAAGCGCCACAGCTGCCCTGGTGGGTGGTCGGCGGGCTGAGCCTGTTTGGGTTTGCCTTTGCCATCAACTCCTCGGTGCACAGCTACTTGGTGCTGGCCTATGCCGGATCGGAAAAAGCCGCCGAAGACGTGGGCTTCTATTACGCCGCCAATGCCCTGGGCCGTTTCATGGGCACGCTGATGTCGGGCTTGCTCTACCAATGGGGCGGCTTGCTGTATGCCCTGCTGGGTTCGGCGCTGATGCTGTTGCTGTGCTGGCTGGCCACGCTGCGTTTGCCTGTGCAGTTGTCCCTCGATCATGTCCACTCGGAGATCCGGTCATGAACCCCGTTTCACTGTTCAGCGTCATGGACGAAGAGGTGGCTGTCAAAGCCTTGGCGGCTTTGGCACAAAGCTCTCGCCTGAAGGTGTTCCGCGCCATTGTGGGCACGGGCCCTGAAGGTATCCAGCCCGGGCAACTGTCTGCCGCGCTGGACATTCCCCCCAACACCCTGTCCTTTCACCTCAAAGAGTTGCACCACGCGGCTTTGGTCAGTGTGCAGCGGGAGGGCCGCTTCTTGCGCTACCGTGCCGACCTGCAGGCCATGCAAAGCCTGATGGACTTCCTGACCGCACATTGCTGCCAGGGGGTGCCGTGTGGCGATGCCATCAACCTGGTGTGCGAACCAGGACGTTGCTGAAACCATTTTTCTGAAGGAGCTTCACCATGGACAAGCACAACATCCTTTTCATTTGCACCGGCAACTCTTCCCGCAGCATCATGGCCGAGGCCATCATGCACCACCTGGGGCCCAACCGATTTGTAGCCTACAGCGCAGGCAGCCGCCCAGCAGGCCATATCCATCCTCATGCCTTGCTTTGTCTCGAACGCAACCACCTGAGTACAGAGCGCTTGCGCAGCAAAAGCTGGTCCGAATTTGCCACACCCGAAGCCCCGGCCATGGACTTCGTGATCACTGTGTGCGACAACGCAGCAGGTGAGGTCTGCCCTGTGTGGCCCGGCCAGCCCATGACGGCGCACTGGGGCGTGGAAGACCCAGGTCATATCGGCAGCACCGATGCCGAGAAAAGCAAAGCCTTTTGGGACGCCTTCATGAAGTTGCACAGGCGCATCGCGATTTTGTTGAGCTTGCCCATGGACAAACTGGACCGGCTTTCGCTGAAAAAAGAATTGGACCGTATCGGTCAGGTCTGATGTCTGTGTCAGGTGCAATGACACGCCTCTTCAGGATTTCTCTATTCAATCAGGACATGGGCTTTTTTGAACGTTTCTTGTCGGTATGGGTTGGATTGGGCATTCTTGCAGGTGTGGGACTGGGGCTGGTGGCTCCCGGTCTTTTCCAGGCCGTGTCCATCCTGGAATTGGCGCATGTGAATCTGGCAGTGGCTGTCTGCATTTGGGTGATGATTTTCCCGATGATGGTCCAGATCGATTGGAGCGCCGTGAGGGATGTGGGTAAAAAGCCCCAAGGCCTGGTGCTCACGGTGGTGATCAACTGGCTTATCAAACCCTTCACCATGGCCGCTTTGGGCGTGCTGTTTTTCAAATACCTCTTTGCGTCCTGGGTCGATCCGCAAGCGGCCAGCGAATACATCGCCGGCATGATCTTGCTGGGTGTGGCCCCTTGCACGGCCATGGTGTTTGTATGGAGTCAACTGGTCAAAGGCGATGTCAATTACACCCTGGTGCAGGTTTCGGTGAACGATCTCATCATGGTGCTGGCCTTTGCGCCGATTGCAGCATTTTTACTGGGCGTGACCGATGTCATCGTTCCCTGGAAAACTTTGATTCTTTCGACTGTTTTGTACGTGCTTTTGCCCTTGGTGGCTGGTTTGATGGTCCGCCGTGTCTGGCTGGGTCTAGGTCAGGCGCATCTGCAAAAACGTCTCTCACAGCTCAAACCCTGGTCGATCACAGGCTTGATGGCCACCGTGGTGTTGCTCTTCGGTTTTCAAGCCACAACCATGGTGAACCAACCATTGGTCATCGCGCTGATTGCGGTGCCGCTGGTCATCCAGACTTATGGGATTTTCTTCATCGCCTGGTGGGGTGCCCGCTGGCTCAAATTGCCTCACGATGTGGCCGGTCCGGCCTGCTTGATTGGGACGTCCAATTTTTTCGAGCTCGCGGTGGCAGTCGCTGTTTCCCTCTTCGGTCTGAATTCTGGGGCCGCCTTGGCCACAGTGGTTGGGGTGTTGGTCGAAGTGCCGGTGATGCTGAGCCTGGTGGCGTGGCTCAATGCACGCGCTGCGCGCATGAACCTGGATAAAAGCGCATGCTGAAAGAACCAATTTGAGCACCGTGACCGCATGTCACAAAATTTTCATTCTTTCGTCACATAATCTGCATTTTCTCCCTTGTCAAAACCGTCGCCACCCATGCAAACCCAAAGCCTTTATGCGGCCATTGACCTGGGCTCCAACAGTTTTCGCCTGGAAATCGGGCAGATGGAACTGGGCCAACTGCGGCGTGTGGAATACATCAAGGAAACCGTTCGCCAGGGCAATGGGCTCGATGGTGAGCGCAACCTGACACTGGAGGCGATGGAGCGTGGCTGGGATTGCCTGGCCCGCTTTGCCGAGCGGATTGCCGGTTTCAAGCCCAGTCAGGTGCGTGCGGTGGCCACCCAAACTCTGCGCGAAGCCCGCAACCGCGAGGTTTTCCTCAGCAAAGCCAAACACATTCTGGGCTTTCCGATCGAAGTGATCGCAGGCCGGGAAGAGGCGCGTCTGATTTACCTGGGCGTGTCGCACCTGTTGCCGCAATCGGACGAACGCCGCTTGGTGGTGGACATCGGCGGGCGCTCCACCGAGATGATTCTGGGTCAGCACGAGCGGGCCAACACCCTCGAGTCTTACCGGGTGGGCAGTGTGGCCTGGTCCATGAAGCATTTCCCCGACGGCCTGTGGACAGCCTCGGCCTTCAAGGCCGCAGAAATTGCCGCCAAGGCGGTGCTGGACGAAGCGCCCACCCTGTTCAGCCCAGAGCAATGGGACCGGTGCTATGGGTCTTCGGGCACGGTGGGCGCTGTGAACGATGTGCTGAGCGCGGCGGGATGGCCCCCAGGCCTCATCACGCGTGAGGGTTTGGCCTGGCTCAAAGATCGCCTGCTCAAGGCCCAAAAAATCGACAACCTGCGCCTGGAGGGCATCAAGGAAGACCGCAGGCCTGTGATCGGGGGCGGCCTGGCCGTGCTGCAAGCGGTGTTTGACCTGCTGCAGATCCAGGAAATGCACGCCGCGCAAGGCGCCTTGCGGCACGGCGCCCTGTACGACCTGATCGACCGGGAAAGCACGCAGGATGTGCGCTCGTCGATGGTGGACTCGCTGGCGCTGCGTTTTGGCACCGACCCAGCCCAGGCCGAACGTGTCTCCAAAACAGCACAGGCCCTGTTGGCGTCCATGCTTTCCTCGACAGCGGCCCGGTGGCCGGGTGAACACCAGCGCCTGTTCAAGAAATTGCATTGGGCCTGTCAAGTGCACGAGGTGGGGATGCGCATCTCGCACAGCGATTACCACAAGCATGGCGCCTACATCCTGGACAACACCGACCTGCCCGGCTTTACCCTGGATGAATTGCATCGCCTGAGCCAACTCGTGCTGGGACACCGGGGCAAGTTGCGCAAACTTGAATCGGAACTGGAAGACAGCACCTTTGTGCAGCAGCTGATGGCCTTGCGCCTGGCCGTCATCCTCTGCCATGCCCGGCGCGATCCGGACCTGTCCGGTCTGCGCCTGGCCTGCGACACCGAAAACCGAAGGGCGCAGCTGCACATCGGACGTGACTGGGCCGAACACTGGCCACAATCGGCGCACCTGTTGCGCGAAGAGAAAACCGCCTGGCAAAAAACCGAATGGACTTTCGGGGTCGAAGGGGACTGAGGCCCTGGACTGAGGCCCAGGCCTGCCGTCTAGAGCGTGTTGTCCGTCCCGGTTTAACGGTATAAACTGTATGCACCGTTATTCACCCAGGACTGAACGCCATGGCACCCACATCCCCTGCACGCGCATTGAAAACCCCCAAAGCGGCCACACCGGCCACACCGGTCAAAACACCCGCCCGCGCCAAAACGGCCAAAGCAGGGGCGGCCCCTGCCAAACCTGCGGCTCAGCCCGCACCCCAGGCCAAAGTCCCCAAAGCAGCGGCCCCATCCGCCACAGCCCCAAGTGCATCCAGCAAACCGGCCAAAGAAAAAAAGGTCAAGGTGGTTCGTGACAGTTTCACCCTGCCCAAATCAGAGTTGCTGCAAATCACGGACATGAAAAAACGCGCCATGGCGCTGGGCATCGAGGTCAAGAAAAGCGAGCTGATCCGTGCCGGTCTGCAAGCCCTCAGCAGCATGCCCGACCCGTCCTTCAAGAAAGCCTTGGGCAACGTGCCGACCATCAAAACCGGCAGGCCGGCCAAGGCCTGAGGCGCTCAGAGTTTTTCGGCGCAGGTCACCGACATCAACACCGTCTGCCCCTGCCCGTCCCTGCTGCGGTGACGCAACCACCAGACCGCACCTTTGCGGATGGCACAGGCCTCGTCCGGCATGCGCAGCAAGCGCGCGATCACGCCGCCCAGGGCGGGCTGGTGGCCCACCACCATCACCGGGTACTTGGCATCGGGCCAGCCCGAGGTTTCCAGAATGTCCTCCACAGAGGCTCCAGGTGAGAGTGCATCGCGGATCTTGTATTTGCGCTTCAAGGCCCGAACGGTTTGCTCGGCACGCACGGCAGGACTGCACAAAATTCGGGTGCCTTCTGGCAGCTGCGAGTCCAGCCAGACCGACATGCGATCGGCCTGCTTGCGACCGCGCGGGGTCAGGGCCCTGAGCAGGTCCTCCTCACCGGCTTCGGCCTCAAAAGCTTCGGCATGCCGCCAAATGATCAAGTCCATGCCACTCACCCTGCGGCAGCTTCGCCGCTGTAACGCTGCATCAAGGCTTGCTGGGCGCCCGGGCCCGGTGACGTCAAGCCCACCCGGTGGTACTGCCCGTCGGATGACAAATCCCAGGCATCGCGTCGGTCATGCAAATAGGCGATCAGGCATTCATCGATGATGCGCTGGCGCAGCACCGGATCTTGCACCGGCCAGGCCACTTCGATGCGCCGGGTCATGTTGCGGCTCATCCAGTCGGCGCTGGACAGGAACAGGGATTCGTCTTGGTCGGCTGCAAAGTAAAACACCCTGGAATGCTCCAGGAAACGGCCAATGACCGAACGCACACGGATGTTTTCACTCAAACCCGCCACCCCGGCGGGCAGCATGCAGGCGCCTCGCACAATCAAATCGATCTTGGCGCCCTGCTGCCCTGCCGCCAGCAGGGCCTCGATCAGGGGCACATCGGTCAGCGCGTTCATCTTGAGCACGATGCGGGCCAGGGCGCCGCGTGATGCGGCTTGCCCGACCGCGCGGATACGGGCCAACATGTCGGCGTGCAACTGAAACGGTGCCACCAACAGGCGTTTCATTTTTGGCAAGCAACTTTGGCTGGCCAAATGGCCAAACAGCTGGTCCATGTCGGACGTGATCGCGGCGTCGGCGGTGAGGTAGCTGATGTCGGTGTACAAGGCTGCCGTGCGGCGGTTGTAGTTGCCGGTCGACAGGTGACCATAGCGGCGCAATGTGCGGCCTTCGCGGCGCGTGACCAGCAGCATCTTGGCATGGGTTTTGAGACCGACCACGCCATACACCACCTGCGCACCCACGGCCTCGAGCTGCTCGGCCCAGTTGATATTGGCCTCTTCGTCAAAGCGCGCCTTGAGCTCCACCACCGCAGTGACTTCCTTGCCTTTGCGCACAGCTTCGCGCAGCAGGTCCATCATGGTGGTGTCGCTGCCTGCGCGGTAAATGGTCTGCTTGATGGCCAGCACATTCGGGTCTTCCACCGCCTCTTTCAAAAAGGCCAGCACGCCATCAAAAGACTCAAACGGCTGGTGGACCATCACATCCCCCTGCTTGAGGCGTGCAAACACCGAGCCGTGCTGAGGCAGCTGCGCGGGGAAACTGGCCTTGTAGGCGGGGAACATCAGGGCTGGCGAATGGATGAGGTCAATCAACTGCATCATGCGGACCAGGTTCACCGGCCCATTGACCCTGAACACCGCCGCCTCGGGCAAGCGGAACTCCTGGCGCAGGAACTCGGCCAAACGGGGGGCACAACTGGCAGAAACCTCCAGCCGAACCGCCTGGCCGTAATGGCGGTGCTGCAGTCCCTGACGCAAGGCCATGCGCAAGTTGGCCATCTCGTCCTCGTCCACCGCCAGGTCCGAGTGCCGGGTGACCCTGAACTGCGAAAACTGGCCCACCACGCGCCCAGGGAACAATTCGGCCAAATGCGAGCGAATCACGCTCGACAGCAAGACATAGGCCGTGCTCCCGCCACACACCTTGGCCGGCAAGGGAATCAATCGGGACAAGACACGTGGCACGCGGACAATGGCAATCTCGTTGGAGCGGCCAAAGGCATCCTTGCCCGCCAGCTGGACGATGAAGTTCAGGGATTTGTTGGCCACCTGCGGGAAGGGATGGGCCGGGTCCAGTCCCACCGGCACCAGCAGTGGCTTGACCTCGCGGTTGAAATAGCTGCGCACCCATTGGCGTTGCTCGGCGTTGCGTTCTCCATGGGAGAGGATGCGAAAGCCCTGGCGCTCGAGCGCCGGCAACAGGTCATCGTTGTACAAGCTGTACTGCCGACCCACGATGGCATGGGTCTTGGCCGCAATCTCCAGCAAGCTGGCGGCGGTGTAGGGCCCGGTCTGGAGCGCTTGCAGACTGGCCATGACATGGGGCTCGGCCCTGACCTCGAAAAACTCATCCACATTGGACGAGACGATGCACAGGTAGCGCAGGCGCTCCAGGACCGGCACATCGGGCCGGTGCGCCCAATCCAGCACGCGTTCGTTGAAGGCCAATATGCTCAGGTCGCGGTCAAGCAAACCGGGCACAAGTGCGGCCTGAGTGGACATTGGACTGGTTTTGGCCATGTGGATTTTTTGCAAACAGGTCTCAGTCTAGGCCTTGCATGTGTCAATTGGATGACAAACGCAGTGGACAAGGCATGCGCGTTTTCACGGAGCCTGTCACGGCACACTTGCGGTGAAGTGCCTCTTGTAGCGGACAGGCAAATCTGCCGTGCGCATCATCATCGGCAAGTCGGCGGTGTTGAAATCCGGGTCCCAGGCGGGCGCTCCCAGGACCTTGGCACCCAGACGCAGATAACCCTTGATCAACGCAGGGGGTTCGATCGGCAAATGGGGGTTCATCTCTTCGATGGGCAGCGGCAAGCGTGGGCGCACATGGAACTGGATGTCGGCCAGGTGCGTCTGGCGCAGCTGGTGCCAGATGCTGGCCGCCACATCGCCAGTGACCAGGCCGTTGTGCAGCATGGGGATGCTGGCGCACCCGATCATGGTGTCCAGCCGGTTGCGCTCCATGAATTCAAACAGCGCGCCCCACAGGGCCATGATGACGCCGCCATGGCGGTGGTCGCTGTGCACGCAGCTGCGTCCCAGCTCGACCATGCGGCTGCGCCCATCGCGCAAACGGGTCAAATCAAATTCGGTGTCGCTGTAGGTGCTGCCCGCGCGTTGGGCCTGAACCGGTGTCAACACCCGGTAAGTGCCAATCACTTGGCGCGATGCCACATCGCGCACCAACAGGTGTTCGCAATAATCATCGAACAGATCGATGTCGTGCCCGGGGATGGTTTTGGGCAAACGTGCGCCCATTTCATCGGCAAAAATCGAATACCTCAACCGCTGCGCTTCACGAACTTCGTCTTGATGCTGTGCCCAGCTGACTTCAATGCTGCTTTGCACCCGGCGAGGCAGGCGCTCAGCTTGGCTTGGATGCGATCCCGGATGAAGCGACCCCCTGGGCAAACGGATGGGCGACAAATCCAAAGTGGGGATGGGGATTTCTTTCATGGCACACGCTCCTTGTCATCAATGTCTTCATGATGAAGACCGGTCATGTCAGAAGCATGTCGTTCGCGTGAAAATCATGTGACAGTGGTGGCTTGCACCGCGCGAATCAGCGCCTGAAGTTGATCGAGGGCATCTTGTGGTGTGGCTTCGAACCAACCTTCTTTCTTGCCCAGGTCGTCCCACACCCTGAGCTGGATGGCATCGGCAAAATAGGGGTGTTTTTCAAACGCTTCACACTCTTCCTCAGTCAGAAGTCCGCCTTGCAGGGCCAGGCTGCGCTGGGCTTGTTCAGACAGCTTTCGGGCATGGGCGCCACGGGTCGTGAACAGGTAGCGCTTGGCCATCACGTGCAAGCGCACAGGTTCTGAAACCGCCTGCCCGAACAAGGGCTCCAGCAGCTGGCCGCCCAGCGCGGCATGGCCGATGGGGTCTGCATCCTCCGGGGGGTGGTGGGCCATCGTCCACACATGGCCGATGTCATGCAACCAGCCGGCCAGTTGCAGCTTTTCAGGGGCTCCGGACTTTTCGGCCAGGCGACCGCACTGCCAGGCGTGCGCCAACAAGGTGACGCGCTCACCCGGCAAGACATGGCGGGCCGCTTGCTGGTACAGGCCCAGGATCTGAGGTGTCTGCCATTGCATCGCGGCATTGTCGGAGCGGCATGTGTCAGCAGCATGACAAAACAGGCCGCCCGCGCGAGCCTGTCGTCCGCTGAAGTGATGTAAGGTCTGGCTTTTTGACAAAGGCCATCCCCATGATTCTTGAACTCGCCGACATCCGCATCCAGCCTGGCCAGCAGGCCGCTTTTGAGAAAGCGATCGCGCTGGGCCTGGACACCGTGGCCTCCCGCGCCCAAGGCTTTCGCGGCGCCAAGGTCAACCGCTGCATCGAAACGCCCGAGCGTTTTGTGCTGCAGATTTTCTGGGACACGCTGGAAGACCACACCGTGGGTTTTCGCGGCTCGCCCCTGTTCACCAAATGGCGCGCGATCGTCGGCCCGTTTTTCGCAGCGCCCCCGCATGTGGAGCATTTCGAGCTGACTTACGCCTCGGCCTGAGAGTGGCATCAGGGCGGTTGGTGACCTTGCACCAAGCGTGAGAGGAGCTGGACAAACTGGGTCTGCTCCTGGGGGCTCAAAGGGCTGAGGATTTTTTCCTGCACCCGGGCCACATCGTTCTGGACACTGGCCAGGGCATGCACACCCTGCGCGGTGACGACCAGCAGTTTGCGTCGGCGGTCGGCCGGGTCGGCCTGCCGCGCCACCCAGCCTTTGGCTTCCAGACGGCCAATGACCGATCCCGAGGTGGCCGGATCAAAGGCCACGCGCTTGGCCAGCCCCACCTGGTCTGTACCGGGGCTGTCGAGCAAAGCGTTCAAAATTGCGAATTGCACGGGCGTGATGTCCACGCTGTCCAGCTCTTCCGCAAAAATGGCCACCGCGATTTGCTGAGCGCGCCGAATCAGGTGGCCGGGTGTGGCCTGCAGGTCTATGCTCTTGATGTTGTCCATAAGTTGCCATGGCGACGTTTGCCGCTGTTGGGGGCCCAAGCTTCCCAGTAACATTGGATGCTCCATTCCTTCTGAAAGCGTCCAATGAGCTTTGTATTTTCTCCCACACCCGTGGTTTCGGTGCCTGTCTTGGGCATGGCCGAGCGTTTTCCAGTGCACCGCATCTATTGTGTGGGCCGAAATTATGAAGAGCATGCCAAGGAAATGGGCTTCACCGGACGCGAGCCGCCCTTCTTCTTCCTCAAACCCACCGACAGCCTGGTGGTGGTGGAAGCCGGACAGACCGGCACCATGCCCTACCCCAGCCTGACGAACAACCTGCACCACGAGATCGAGTTGGTGGTGGCCATTGGCCTGGGCGGGCGCAACATCCAAGCAGCGGATGCGGCCCGGCACATTTTCGGCTATGCCGTGGGCCTGGACATGACGCGCCGCGACCTGCAAAACGAGATGAAAAAACAAGGCCGCCCCTGGTGCATCGGCAAGGCCTTCGACCACTCGGGCCCAATTGGCCCGATCACCCCCAAGCAACATGCCGGTGACGTGGACCATGCCGAGATCAGCCTGCAGGTCAACGGCACAGACCGCCAGCGCAGCACCGTCGCCAAACTCATATGGAACGTGGCCGAAACCATCGAACACCTGTCCGCCGCCTGGGAACTGCAGCCTGGCGACCTGATTTACACCGGCACCCCCGAAGGCGTGGCGGCGGTGGTCGCGGGGGACACCCTGGTGGGCGAGGTGGCGGGCTTGGGCCGCTTGCAAGTGCGCATCACCGAAGCCTCGGCTGGGGCCTGATGGCATCGGGCGCGCGCCTCAAGCCCGCCAATGAATCAAAGTGCATGAAATCACCAAAACAAAGGGTAAACCCTTGGTGTTTGAGTGGGATCATGCAACATAATTCATAAATCACGCAGCCCGCTTGGGGGGGCAGTTTCATGCCTTGCCGCTGGATGGCCGACCGACACCATTCACCGACCGTGCGGTTGATCTATGATTTTGTTTTTTACCCTGATGGAGACACGTCGATGAAAAAATTCCTGCAACACACGGCCTTGGCCGCAGGCCTGATGGCCGTTGGTTTTGGCGTGCACGCCCAGACCATCACCCTGAAAGTGCACCACTTTCTGGGCCCACAGTCGGTCCAGCACACCACCATGCTGGGCGACTGGTGCAAAAACATCGCGCGCGACTCCAACAACCGCCTGCAGTGCCAGATCTTCCCCGCCATGCAACTGGGCGGCACGCCTCCGCAGCTGTATGACCAGGCCAAGGATGGCGTAGCCGACGTGGTGTGGCACGTGGCCGGTTCATCGGCCGGTCGCTTCCCCAAGACCCAGGTGTTCGAGTTGCCCTTCACCATGACGAATGCGGCCGCCACCAGCCGTGCCGCTTGGGACTTTGTGCAAAAGCACGCCATGGACGAACACAAGGATGTCAAGCTGTTGGCCGTGCATGTGCACGGCCC
>JAIXXW010000155.1 GCA_027490555.1 Comamonadaceae bacterium
AAGGCCACGGGTGAGATTGGCCTGTTCAAGATCGTGGCCGAGGGCGGTGTGGCCGCAGGCGTGCGCCGCATCGAGGCGGTGACCGGCGAGCACGCGCTGGCCTACCTGCAGTCGCTCGAAGACACCGTGAGCCAAGCCGCCGGCACGCTCAAGGCCCAGCCCGCTGAGCTGAACAACCGCATTGCGCAGGTGCTCGACCAGGTCAAGGCACTCGAGAAAGAATTGGCTGCTGCCAAAGGCAAGCTGGCTTCTGCCCAGGGCGACGAACTCCTGACGAAAGCCGTGGACATCCAAGGCATCAAGCTCTTGGTGGCTCAATTGGAAGGCGCAGACGCCAAGACCTTGCGCGACACCATGGACAAGCTCAAGGACAAGATGAAGACGGCCGTGATTGTCTTGACCGCTGTGGATGGCGAGAAGGTGCAAATTGCAGCCGGTGTGACTGCCGACACCACCGGCAAAGTCAAGGCGGGCGAGTTGGCCAGCTTTGTGGCCGGCCAGGTGGGCGGCAAAGGCGGCGGCAAGCCCGACATGGCCATGGCCGGTGGCACCAACCCCGCCGCCTTGCCGGCCGCCATGGCCAGCGTGCAAGCCTGGGTCTCCGAGCGGGTCTGAGTTCAGGCCCCCAGGCTGCCGTGCTGGCAGCCTGGCGCCAAGCCGCCGCCGATCTAGCCGCCGCCGATCAAGCCGCTGCTTGTGCCACGGTGCCTTGCGCGATCAGCTCGTCGATGTCCTCTGGGCTCAGGCCGTGTTCTTGCAAGATTTCGCGGGTGTGCTGGCCCAGCAGGGGTGCAGCCTGCCCGGTGTCGGTGGGTGTTTGCGAGAAGTGGATGGGGCAGCCAATGCCCCGGACCGTGCCCGCTTGCGGGTGCGTCATGGTGACCACCATGCCACGTGCCAAGGTTTGCGGGTGGGACAGCGCCTCGCCGATGGTGTGCACCGGCCCTGCGGGCACCCCGGCGGCATCCATCTCGGCTTGCCATTGGGCGCGCGTGCGGGTGCGCAGCACCCCGTTCATCAGCGCCACCAGCTCGTTCAGGTGCTGCATGCGGTCGCTGTTGGTGGCAAAGCGGGGGTCCTCGCGCCATTCGGGATGGCCCAGCACCTGGCAGATGCGCTCCCAATTGCTCTGGTTGGCCCCGCCGATGTTGATCCAGCCATCGCTGGCCTCAAAGGCCTGGTAGGGCGCGGTCAGGATGTGCGCCGAGCCGGTGGGCTGCGGTTCGCGCTGGGTGGCCAGCCAGACGGCGGCGTGCCAGTAGGTTTGCTGGAGGGCCGCATCGCTCAAGGAGGTGTCCACGATCTGGCCTTCACCGGTCTTGAGCTTGTGGATGTAGGCCGCCAGGATGCCGGTGGCCGCCAAGATGCCCGCGTTCATGTCGGACACGGCGTTGCCGTTTTTGGCGGGTGGCCGGCCGGGCTCGCCGGTCACGGCCATCAGCCCGGCAAAGCCCTGGGCGATCAGGTCAAAGCCGCCTTTGTCGGCATAGGGGCCGGTGCGGCCATAGCCCGAGATGGCGCAGTAAATCAGACCCGGGTTCGCTTCGCGCAAGGTCTCGTAGCCCAGGCCCAGCTTGTCCATGGTGCCACCCCGGAAGTTTTCAACCAGCACATCGGCTTGCTTGACCATGCGCAGCAGCAGGGCCCGGCCTTGCGGTTTTTTCAGGTCCAGGGCCAGGCCGCGCTTGTTGCGGTTGAGCATCAGGAAAGGCGCAGACACCCCGTTGATTTGCGGATCGCGGTAGCCCCGGGCATCGTCGCCCCCGGGGAGCTTTTCGATCTTGATGACGTCGGCCCCCAGGTCGGCCAACAGCAAGCCGCAGGTGGGGCCCGACATGATTTGCGTCATTTCCAGGACGCGCAGACCGGCCAAAGGCCCGGTGCGGGGGGGGCTTGCCATGGTCAGCGGCCTTTCCAAAGGGGTTTGCGTTTGGCCACAAAGGCGCTCACACCTTCGTGGAAGTCTTGGCTGCCATAGGCGAGCCGGATCAGGTCCTCGGCCTCGGGCACGCTGTGCTGCACCAGGCGGCTCAGGGTTTGCTTGCTGACCCGCTGGGTCACCGGGGCCAGTGCCGTCAGGCGCTGAACCAAGGCGGCGGTGGCCGCCTCGATCTCGTCGGGGCCGGCCAATTGGTGCAGGTAGCCACAGGCCAGGGCTTCATCGGCCCCGATCATCTCGGCCAGCATGAGCATGCGTTTGACGCGCTGCGCGCCGAAACCGGCGCACAGCCGGGCCACATTGGCCGCCGACAGGCAGTTGCCCAGGGTCTTGGCAATGGGCACCCCCAGTTGCGAGCCGGGTGTGGCCAAGCGGAAGTCGCAGACGGTGGCAATCGCCAGCCCGCCGCCCACCGCCCAGCCCTCGATCAAGGCCACCGTGGGCATGGGCAGAGAACCGAGCAAGTCGATGCAGGCCTCGATCTGTTCCTCGTAGGCCACGCCGTCATCGCCTGAGCTGAAGCGGGTGAATTGCTCAATGTCGGTGCCCGCCACAAAGGCCTGCCCGCCCGCGCCACGGAACACGACCGCCCGCAGCTGCGGGTCGGCTTTGAACTGCTCGCAGTGGCGGTTGAGCGCTTGGTACATGGCCCAGGTCATCGCATTGCGCGCCTGGGGTCGGTTGAACGTCACCGTGGCCACACCTTGCGCGATGGCCAGGTCCACGGTGCCTGCGGCCGGGGCGTCAAACATCAGCTGTCGAGCTTGACGTTGCTGTCTTTGACCACCTTGGCCCACTTGACTTGTTCGGTGCGGATGAATTCGGCAAAGCGTTGGGCCGAGCCGCCACCGTCTTCCGCGCCAAATTGCGCCAGTTTCTCCACCACATCGGGCATCACCAGGACCTTGTTGATGTCTTCGTTCATGCGTTGGGCCATGGCGGCAGGCAGACGGCCGGGGCCGACCAGGCCGTACCAGGTGGTGGCTTCGAAGTTGGGGAAGCCCGACTCGGCCATGGTCGGCACATTCGGGTAGCTGGAGGCCCGCTTGGCGCGGGTCTGCGCAATCGCACGCACCTTGCCACTTTTGACATGGGGTGTGGCCGCGGTCATGGTGTCAAAGGAATAGCCAATTTGGCCCCCGATCAAATCGGCGAGCATGGGCGCGGAGCCTTTGTAAGGGATGTGGATGGTGTCCACACCGGCGGCCAGTTTGAACAATTCCAGCGCCAGGTGCTGGGCCGAGCCCTGGCCGGCAGAGCCAAAGCTCACCTTGCCGGGGTTGGCCTTGCACTGGGCCACCAACTCGGCCACGGTTCTGGCGGGCTGGTCGTTGTTGCAAATCAACAAATTGGGCGTGACCCCGACCAGGGTCAAGGGGGTGAAGTCGCGCTCCACCACATAGTTGAGTTTGGGCATGAGCGCAGGGGCCAGGGCATGGCTGTTGATGTGCGCCATCAGCAGGGTGTTGCCGTCGGGTGCCGCCTTGGCCACCGCTTCGGCAGCGATCACCCCGGTGGCGCCCGCGCGGTTTTCGACCAGCACGGTGACGCCCCACATGACTTGCAGTTTTTGCGCCACGATGCGCGCCAGGATGTCGGTGCCGCCGCCCGGTGCAAACCCCACCAGGATGCGCACCGGACCGGATGGCAAGGACTGCGCCTGGATCGCGGGGGCCACCAGCGTGGCGGCGGACGCGGCGGTGGCGGCTACAAAGGTTCTGCGTTTCATGTTGTCTCCTGAAGTTGTTGAAAGGTCACGCGAGAAAACGGAAGGCCGAAGGTTCAGTGGCTTGAAAAATGGTCCATGATGGCTTGCACGCCGCTGCCCTGGAGCGCCACACCCGCCAGTTTCAGGCCCATTTCGCAGCCGGCCACGGTGGCGATCAGGGTCAGGTCGTTGCTGTCGCCCAGATGGCCGATGCGGAACATGCGGCCTTTGACTTTGCCCAGGCCCGTGCCCAGCGAGCAGTCAAAGCGCTCGTGGATGACTTTGCGCACCGCGTCGGCGTCCACACCCTCGGGGGTCATGACCCCGGTCAGGACCGGGGAGTAGACCGCCGGGTCGGCGCACTGGATGGGCAGGCCCCAGGCATTGACCGCCGCACGCACCCCAGCGGCCCAGCGCTGGTGCCGCGCAAACACCGCATCCAGGCCCTCGGCCAGCAGCATGTCGCAGGCTTCGCTCAGGCCATACAGCAAGTTGGTGTTGGGTGTGGAGGGCCAATAACCGTTTTTGTTCATCTCGATCATTTCGCCCCAAGCCCAGTAGCTGCGGGCCATGCCGCCTTTTTGGCTGGCCTCGATGGCGCGCGGGGACAGGGCGTTGAAGCTGATGCCTGGCGGCAGCATCAGGCCTTTTTGTGAGCCACTGATGGTGACGTCCACGCCCCATTCGTCGTGCCGGTAATCGGCGCTGGCCAGGCCGGAGATGCTGTCCACCAGCAGCAAGGCCGGGTGTTTGGCCGCGTCGATGGCGCGCCGGACAGCCGCGATGTCGCTGGTCACCCCGGTCGAGGTTTCGTTGTGCACCACGCACACGGCCCGGATGCTGTGGCCCGTGTCGGTCTTCAGGCGCTGCTCGATCAGATCGGCTTGCACGCCACGGCGCCAGCCCTCGAGGTCGGGCAGGCCCAGGACCTCGGTCTTCAGGCCCAGCTGTTGGGCCAGTTTGTTCCACAGGAAGGCGAAGTGGCCGGTTTCGTACATCAGCACATGGTCGCCGGCTTGCAGCACGTTGGACAGCGCCGCCTCCCAGGCACCGGTGCCCGAAGCGGGGTAGATCATGACCGGATGCTGGGTCTTGAAAATCTTTTTCACATCGGCCAAGACCTTCAGGCCGAGGGCGCCGAATTCGGGGCCACGGTGGTCAATGGTGGGTGAGCTGATGGCCCGAAGGATGCGGTCGGGGACGGGCGATGGGCCGGGAATCTGCAGGAAGTGACGGCCGGTGGGGTGGAAATTGGTGACGAGCATGGGTGAAAATGAACCTTTCTGGTGACACAAATTTTTTGTATTCAAAATACATTTGTCAAGGGGGATTGTCCTAGAATAAAGGCCTGAACACGGATATTTTTTGTATTCAAAACACTTTCCATGGCTTCTGAACCCCTTTCCATTGCCCGCCCGGTGCTGCACGAGCAGGTGGCGCACCGGCTGCGCCAGATGCTGGTCGAGGGCCTGATCCCCCCCGGCGGCAAACTCAACGAGCGTGCGCTGTGCGAAGAACTCAGCATCTCGCGCACCCCTTTGCGCGAGGCCATCAAGATGCTGGCGGCCGAGGGTTTGGTCGAACTGCTGCCCAACCGGGGTTCGGTGGCGGTGCAACTGAGCGAGGCCGATGTGCACCACACGTTCGAGGTGATGGCCGGTCTGGAGGCCCTGTCGGGCGAGCTGGCGGCCCAGCGCGTGACCGATGCCGAACTCAGCGAGATCAAGGCCTTGCATTACGAAATGATGGCGGCCTACACCCGCCGCGACCTGTCGGCCTACTACCAGGTCAATGCCGCGATCCACCGCGGTTTCAACGCAGCGGCCAAGAATCCTGTCTTGACCGCCACCTACAACCAGGTCAATGCCCGCTTGCAGGCTTTGCGCTTTCGCTCCAACCAAGACGGTGACAAATGGCAACGCGCCGTGGACGAGCACATCGCCATGGTGCAGGCCCTGGAGGCCCGCGACGCAGCGGCCCTGCGCCAGGTGCTGATGCAACACCTGAACAACAAACGCGCCGTGGTGATCGAACAGCTGCGCAGCGCCC
>JAIXXW010000066.1 GCA_027490555.1 Comamonadaceae bacterium
ACTGGACAGCGAAGCCAACAGACCATGAAAACCCAAATCGACCACCTGGTGGTCATGGCCTCCTCGCTGGAGGCTGGCGTGCAGTGGTGTGAAGACACCTTGGGCATCACCCCTGCGGCGGGTGGTGAACACGAGAAGTACGGCACCCACAACCGCTTGTTCAAGATCGCGACGCCGCAATACCCTTTGGCCTATTTCGAGATCATCGCCATCAACCCCGCTGCCCCGATGTCCAAGCGGCAGCAGGTCACCCGCTGGTTCGACATGGACGATCCGGTCATGCAAAAAACCATCGCCAAGGAGCCTCGGCTGGTGCACTTTGTCTGCAGCACCGACGATGTCAAGGCCGCCCGGCATGCCTGGCGGACCCAGGGCATCGAGCGCGGGCAGATCGTGCACGCCAGCCGAAAATCCAGCAAAGGCCTTTTGCACTGGCAAATCACGGTCCGTGAGGACGGTGAGCGCCTGTTCAACGGCTGTTTGCCCACCTTGATCCAGTGGGGCAAGCCCGATGCGCAGGACCCTTTGCGCCTGCACCCGCGCAACCACCTGCCGCGCTCCGGCGTCAGTCTGCAGGGCCTGGCCGTGAGTCACCCGAGTGCGGCCAAGCTGCAGGCGGCGATGGACAGCGTGGGCATGAGCGGTGTGGCGCTCAGCACCGGTCCAGCCAATCTGATCGCCACCTTGCAAACGCCCAAGGGCCTGGTGCAATTGCAAAGCTCGGGCATCTGATCAGGCCTCGTCGGGCAATGTCGCCAACAGGGCCATGCCGGCCAGCATCACCACGGCGGTCAACCACAGTGCGCCCTTGAAGCTGCCGGTGGCTTGCGCCATGGCACCGGCCACGACCGGGGCCAACATCTGCGCCGCACCATAACTCAAGGTGAGCCGGGCCATGGCCTTGCCCGGGTTGTGCGGCATGCGTCTGCCGACCAGGGCCAGGGTCAGGCTCACGATCCCAATGAAGGTGGCCCCATAGCCGATGGCGCCTGCCAGCGCTGCTGCCAATGAGTTGGACCATGTCGGCAGCACGATCGAGAAGGCTTGCAGACCAAAGGCCAGCAACAGGGCCCGGATGTCGCCGATTTGCCGGGCCACGCGGTCCCACAAAAACACCGCAGGCATGGCCGCCAGACCCACCAGGATCCAGGCCCAGGTGCCCTGCCCGGCCAAGGCCGGCTCGCGCTCCACAATGGTCACGGTGAATGTGGCGCTGATGACAAAGCCCCAACCGGCTGCAAAATAACTCAGGGCCATGGTCCACATCCAGCGGCGGGAAGCCTGCGTGGCCGGGACCGCAGCTGCTGCCGGTGCGGGCGCAGGCGGCACCGGAGGCCGCCAAAGCCAGGCGGGGATGAAAAAAACCAATCCCAGTGCAGCAAAAGCCAACCACTGCTCGGACCACAATGTCCAGACCTGCGACAGCCACCATGCCCCCAGGGCCGACACCACAATGCCCAGTCCCAGGCCGATGAACAACACGCCCAGTTCGGGCCTGCGGCCTTGCCGCATCAGCCAGCCGAGCACCAGCCCCGAACCCAGCAACATGCCGGTGGCACCACACAAACCACCCACGAAACGCCACAAACCCCAGGCGGGTAAAAAACTCGACAGGGCCATGCCTGCTGTGGTCAGCAAAGCCATCCAAAGACCGGCGCTGTAAAAACGGTGTCGCCAACGGACATCGTCCATCCAGGCGGCCACCAGGGCGCCTGCGATGTAACCGGCGTAATTGATGGCCGCCAGGCCCCCGGCCGCAGCATCGTTCAAGCCGGTTTGCGCCTGCATGGCGGGCAACAGGGGCGTGTAGGCAAACCGGGCCAGACCGATGGTGATGACCAAGCCGCAAATGCCGCCCAGCATGACCTGCCAGGCCTGCAGCGGGCGCTCGGGTCTGGGTGTGGGGTGTTCGGTCATGGGCTGGGCCATGGTTTGCATTGTGGCTTGCTCAGGCGCAGGCCCAACGGCCCGATGACGCCTTGGCAACAGCGCCCAAGGTCACTCAGACGACAGGCCCGCCCAGCGACACAGGGTTTACACCATGACTTGTCCTTGAACGGAACTCTAAAGTGGTTCCGAAACAACCAGGAGACCCTCATGCGCATCCACACCGCCGCCCCCCATCAGCCCCCCAAGCGATGGGCAATTTCCCCAGTGTCGTCCCTGCGCCGCGTCTTGGGCTTGGCGCTTTTGGGCCTGGGGGCCCTGAGCGCGACAGGCGCGTGGTCACAAAGCTTCCCCACCAAGCCTCTGCGCCTGGTGGTGACTTTCCCCCCCGGCGGAGCGCCCGACATCTTGGCGCGTCTGTTCAGCGAAAAGGCGCAGCTGGGTTTTCCGGTGGTGATCGACAACCGTCCCGGCGCGGGAGGCAACATCGGGGCCGACAACGTGGCCAAAGCGGTGGGCGATGGCCACATCCTGGTGATGGGCACCGTGGGCACGCACGCGATCAACGGTGCGCTGTACGACAAGATGCCCTACGACATGGTCAAGGATTTCAGCCCGATCTCGCTGATCGCCTCGGCCCCGAATTTGCTGGTGGTCAACAATGCCTTGCCGGTCAAAAACGTGCCCGAGCTCATCGCTTACATGAAAGCCAATCCCAACAAGCTGTCCTTTGGCTCCCCTGGCGTTGGCACTTCGGTGCATGTCTCGGGCGAATTGTTCAAATCGCTGACCGGCACCAGCATGACCCATGTGCCCTACAAGGGCCGCCAATTCGCCATTCCAGACCTGATCGGCGGCAGCATCCAGGTCATGTTTGACAACATGCCATCGGCATTGCCCATGGCCAAGGAAGGCAAGATCCGTGCATTGGCCCAAACCACGGCCAGGCGCTCACCCGCAGCACCCGATGTGCCCACCGTGGCCGAAACGGTGCCCGGCTTTGAAGCCACCACCTGGTTTGCCATGTTTGCACCGGCCAACGTCCCCCGCCCCGTGATCGAGCGCCTGAACGCCGAGGTGCAGCGCGTCTTCAAATTGCCGGACGTTCAAGAGCGCCTGAAGACCCTGGGACTCGACGCTGTGCTCTCCAGCCCCGAAGAGCTGGCCCGTTACCAGGCCAGCGAGATCGTCAAATGGGCCAAGGTGGTGAAGGATTCCGGCGCCAAGGCCGAATGAACCCCCAGCCGAGGGTGAGCCATGCACCCTCGGCGCCTGGCTGCGCCAAGTGCCCGACAATCACCCCTTGGCACTTTTTGGCAGCACTTGGTTTTTTATGGCGATTCAATGGTTCCCCGGACACATGCACCTCACGCGCAAGGCGATCGGGGAGCGCATCAAAGACATCGATGTGGTCATCGAGATGCTGGACGCTCGCCTGCCCGGCTCGAGTGCCAATCCCATGCTGGCGCAGCTCATCCAGGGCAAACCGGCCCTCAAAATCCTGAGCAAGCAAGACCTGGCCGACCCTGTGCAAACCGCCGCCTGGCTGGCCCATTACAACGCCCTGCCCGGCGTGAGCGCCCTGGGACTGGACACCGGCATGGCCTCGCCCGCCAAAGCCCTGGTGGAGGCCTGCCGCCAACTGGCCCCCCAGCGGGGCGGCATGGTCAAGCCCTTGCGGGTGCTGATCTGTGGCATTCCCAACGTGGGCAAGTCCACCCTGATCAACACCCTCAAGGGCAAACGTGCGACCAAGACCGGTGACGAAGCAGGGGTGACCAAGCAGGAGCTGCGCGTCACCCTGGCCGACGATGTGTACCTGTACGACACGCCAGGGGTGCTGTGGCCGCGCATCATCGTGGCGCAAAGCGGATTCAACCTGGCCGCCAGCGGTGCGATGGGTGTGAATGCCTTTGACGATGAGGTGGTGGCGCTCGAATTGCTGAACTACCTGATGGCGCATTACCCGGAGGCCCTCACCGCGCGTTACAAGGTGCAGGACCTGACCCGCCACACCGACGCCAGCCTGCTCGAAGCCATTGCCCGGCAGCGCGGCGCGATCCAAAGCGGTGGCCGGGTCAACACCCTCAAAGCCGCCGAAATCCTGATCCATGACTTCCGCTCTGCCGCTCTGGGTCGCCTGACCTTGGAAACCCCGGCCGAATACGCCGCCTGGCTGGCCGCAGGCCAAAAGGCCGATGCCGAACGGGCTGCACGCCAGGCCAGTCGCAAAAAAACCAAGCCGGGTGGAGCGAACTGAGTGCCATGCACAGCCACCTGCCCACCCCTGACAAAGAGGCCATCGCGCTGTTGCCCGAGTTTGAGCGCCTGGGTTTGGACCGCATCAGCCTGGTGAGCACGGGCGTCCAGGCGCAGCAAGCGCATGAGGCCTTGGTCTGCGCCAGCGCCTGGGGCTTTGACACCGAGTCCAAGCCCACCTTTCGGGTGGGTGAGTCTTCGGACGGACCGCACATATTGCAGCTGGCCACCCTGGAGCGGGCCTGGGTGTTTCAGTTGCACGACCCCGATTGCCGCGATGTGGCGGCCCAACTGCTGACGCGTCCTGGCATTGTCAAAGCCGGTTTCGGATTGGGCGATGACCGCAAGCGCATCGTGCACAAGCTGGGCATCGAGCCGCAGGGCATCCTGGAGTTGAACACGGTGTTCCGTGAACGGGGTTACCGCAAGGACATGGGTGTGAAAGGGGCGGTGGCGGTGTTGTTCCAAAAGCGCTTCATCAAGTCCAAAAAAGCCGCCACGAGCAATTGGGCCCAAGCCCGCCTGAGTGAGGCGCAGCTGGTGTACGCCGCGAACGATGCGTATGCCGCCATCCGGGTCTGGCAAGCCCTGGGTTTGCCCAGCGGCCAGCCTTCTGTCTAAGTGTCAAATGATCCATTGGGGTCATTCGAAATGAAAAAAATGATTGAAGAGGAATGGATGGCTGGATCACCCAGGTGCAGGGCGCGCATTAACACAACATGACAAGGGTCGCGACACCGGTTCGCACAGCGACAATATCGGGATGTTCCGTCGACAGCTCAGCTGGGTGCTTCTTTTTCTGGCCGCCTGCATCGTTTTGCAGGGCATTGGTGCGGTTTTCGCCTTGCGAGAAGCCGAACGCCAGGTCGTGCGTGGGCGCATTGCCAGTGACATTCACCAAGGTTTTGTGCAACTGTCTGCCACTAAACAACACCTGCGGGCCTGGGTGACGCAACACAAAATTGGCGCCGGTGGTGACCCTTCAGCCCGCGAAGCACTGCTCAACGAGATGCACCAGAACTTGGCCCATCTGACGGCGCTGGCCAAGATGGCCTCCAGCCTGGGCATGGACGGCAGCGGTGGCGAGGAGCAAGTGGCCAGGCACGAGGCCCTGCGGGTGCTGGGGCAAAACGTCAAAACCCTGGGTGAAACTTTGGGACAGGTCAAAACCCTGCCTGCCAACATGCCGGCCCGCCTGGGTTGGGACACCCTGAACGAGGTGTTCGAAAAGTCAGAAGGTCTGGATTTGCGCCAGTTGATTGGCCAAAGCATTGTCCGAGAGCATGCCGCCATGCTCAGAGAGCGCCAGGCCGCCGATGCCACCCTCTCGCGCATCCGCTGGTTGTGGATTGGCATGGCCTTGTCATTGGCCTTGTTGGCTTTGGGGGCGACGTTTTATTTTGCGCGTGCCCTGCGCCGCCCCATCGACGAATTGGCTCGGGGGGCCCACAAGCTGCGCCAGGGCCGGCTGCAACACCGCATTCCTTTGGAGGGACAAGATGAGTTCTCCGACGTCGCCCGCAGCATGAACGCGATGGCGGCGGCCCTGGAAAAGCACAGCCAACAAGAATCCGAACAACGCCATCGCCTGGAGACGGAAGTGCGCGAGCGCACCCGTGCCTTGCACGAGGCCAACACCTCGCTGCAACAGACGGACACCCGCAGACGCCAGTTGTTGGCCGACATCAGCCATGAGCTTCGGACCCCGACCACCGCCATTCGGGGTGAAGCCGAGATCACCCTGCGAGGCGGTGAAAGGCCTGCCCACGAGTACCGCGATGCCTTGCGGCGCATTGTGGCCATCTCGCGTCAACTCGGCTCGGTCATTGACGATTTGTTGGCCATGGCCCGCAGTGACATGGAAAACCTGAGCATCGTGCAACAAACCGTGGATTTTTCAGAGCCCCTGAACGATGCCTTGTCGCAGGCCAGCGCCTTGGCCGGTGAAAAAAACATCCGCATCGACTGCCCGCCCATGCCCAAAGGTTCGGTCAAGGTGATGGGCGATGCCCAGCGTTTGAGCCAACTGCTGCTGCTGTTGCTGGACAACGCTGTGCGCTACTCCTACCCGCAGGGCACGGTCACGGTTCGCTGGCAACAAAGCACCGAATTCCCGGCGACCCTGACCGTGCAGGTGACCGACCAAGGCATCGGCATCCCGGCCGAGGAATTGCACCAGGTTTTTGACCGGCACTTTCGCGGCAGTTTGGCCCGCGTGCACCGGGCGGCGGGCAGTGGCCTGGGGCTGCCGATTGCCAAGGCGCTGGTGCAGGCCCACAGCGGCAGTTTGACCTTGCAAAGCCCCGCCCACGGCGCCCAGGGCACGGGCACCCGCGTGGTGCTGCAGTTGCCCTTGTTGACCCGGCCCCAGCTGGAAAATGCCTTGAAAAGTTGAGCCATGAACATCCTCCTGATTGAAGATGACCCGCGCATCGCCGATTTTCTGCAACGCGGTCTGCGCGCCGAAGGCTTGCAGGTGCACAGGGCGGCCACCGGGCCCGAAGGGCTGGCTTTGGTGCTGGAAACAGCCCGACAGTCCCCACCCGAAGCCTCGGCCACCGTGGTGATCCTCGATTTGATGCTGCCGGGCATGAATGGCATGGAGATCTGTCAGACCCTGCGCGCCCAGGGGGTCACTGTCCCCATCCTGATGCTGACGGCGTTGAACACCCTGGAAGAAAAAGTGGCCGGATTGCGCATGGGGGCCGATGACTACCTGTGCAAACCCTTTGAGTTTGAAGAACTGCTGGCCCGACTGGAGGCCTTGGCCCGTCGCAGTCCCAGCTTGCAAAAAGCCAGACTCCAGCATTTGCAAGTCGCGGATGTCTTGCTCGATCGCGAATGCATGCGCGCCACCCGTGCTGGGGAGCCCCTGAACCTCACGGCGCGCGAGCTGGCCCTGCTGGAATTGCTGATGAGCGCACCTGGCCGCTTGTTCAGCCGAGAGAGGATTTTGTCCAGCGTGTGGGGGCTGAATGAGGACCCCTTGACGAATGTGGTGGATGTGTACATCCGCCGTCTGCGCAGCAAGATCGATGATGGACGCGCCGTGCCCCTGATCCAGACCATGCGGGGGCTGGGCTACAGGATGGAAGCGCCGACCGAGCCAAGCCCTTGACCGTCCCGACCAGCGCCATCAACCCCGATCCGTGGCGCGGGTCGGAGCGCTGGCCATGTGGACGCGTTGCAGCACCTCGGCCAAGGCCCAGGTCCTGATGGGTTTGGCCAAAAAATCGTCCATCCCGGCTTCGCGGCAGCGTTGTTTGTCTTCCTCGAAAGCGTCGGCGGTGACCGCGATGATGGGCAGGGGTACACGGCCCTGCTCGGCCTCCCAGGCCCGAATCCGCCGTGTGGCCTCATAACCGTCGAGCACAGGCATTTGCACATCCATCAGGATCGATGAAATCCGGTCCGCCTCGAGCATCACCAGGTCGACGGCCATTTGACCGTTGTCCACCACCATCACTTCGAAGCCCAGTTGATGCAGCATGGCGCGAATCACCTGCTGATTGACCCGGTTGTCCTCCACGGCCAATATCAGGCCTGACATGCCTTGCGCGGGGTCCCGAGGCAACAGGCTGCCCGGCTGGCCCAAGTCCATCTCGGACAGATCGACCGCATCTGTCATCACATCCAGGCGCAGCCGAATCCAGAACCGAGACCCCTGCCCTTCCCGCGTGTCGACCCCCACATCGCCGTTCATCAATTGGGCCAGGCTCTTGACGATCGACAGGCCCAGGCCCGTGCCACCGAATTGCCGGGTGCTTGAATCGTCCACCTGGCTGAAGGGTCTGAACAGCAAAGGGATCTTGTGCGCCGGGATGCCCATGCCAGAGTCGTGCACCGACCACTCCAGCCATGCGCAGCCGTCCTGATGGCCCAGCTCCTTGATCTCGATGCGCACCTCACCCGCGCTGGTGAACTTGATGGCATTGTTGGTCAGGTTGGACAGCATTTGTTGCAGCCGGTTGGCATCCCCCCGGTAGCGTCGGCCATGCGGGCCATGCCATGCGACCTCCAGTTTCAGGCCTTTGGCATGGGCGTTGTGGGCAAACAAGGCCTGGGTGTTTTTCAGGATCTCCACCGGATTGACCACACCCATGTCCAGGGTCTGGGCGCCGGACTCGATTTTGGACAGGTCCAGGATGTCGTTGAGCAAGTTCAGCAGGGATTGACCGGACTGCAGGATGGTTCTTGCATAGTCCTGCGTGTGGGCCGGGTCCTTGGGTCCGGACAAGAGCAGCTGCGCCATGCCCAGCACCCCATTCATGGGGGTGCGCAACTCGTGCGACATGGTGGCCAGGAAGCGACTTTTGGCCTCGTTGGCGGCTTTGGCGGCGGTCACAGCCTGGCGCAGCTGGGCGGTGCGCTGCTCGACGATGTCCTCGAGTTGCTCCCGGTTGCGGGCCAGTTCGCGGGTGCGGCTTTCGACAATTTCCATCATGCGGTCAAAGGCCGCGGCCGTGCGCCCCACCTCGTCTTCCCCGACCACCCCCACGCGCTGGGTGTAATCGCCGCTGTGTTCAACTTCCACAATGGTGTTGAGCAAACCCGTCAATGGGCGGGTGATCGAGTTGATCAAGCGCACCAACAGCAAACTGATGAAAATCAGAATGCCTGTGACCACGATGGACAACACCATCTTGACCCGGGCAATGGTGTCGCTGGCGTCGGACAAGGCCTGGTTCATCAACTGACGCTGCCATTCCTTTTGTTCGCTGATGTGTTCCAGCTGGCGGTTTCTGGCGGGCACCAAATCGGTGGTCAACAAGGCATAGGCGGCCCGGACTTGGCCGTATTGGGCATGCAAAGCCACCTGTTGCGACAGCCGCCAGAACACCGCGTCGGCCTCGCGGATCTTCTTCATGATGTCTCGGCCCACCGCCGTGGACAAATTGGCCTCCGTTTCATCGACCAGTTGGACCAGGCGTTGACGGTTGTCACCGATCCTTTGCAAGGCCGCTTGCAGTTCAGCAGGATCATCGGCCGACAAAATGGCGTGGCGCGCTTCCAGTGAAATTTTCACCATCAGCACTTCCACCCGTGTCATGCGGTCCACTTGCGGCTCGTACATGTCGATGATCTGCTGGGCACTGGACTGCACATGGTTCAGCGTCCACCAACTCACCGCCAGCACACCGATCAGCAAGGCGCCCAGCAGACCGAATCCCAACATCAGTCTGAAGCGGATCGACAATCGGGATAACAATTTTTTCATTTCACAGCAAATTAAACTGGTTTGCGGATAAAAATTGGAAATATTTATAAATTCAGAAAAATTTCCTTTGTCGACAAATCATAATTTAAATCATTACAAAATGATGCATAAACCGCTGAAAAAACAGGTGATCGATCTGCCGCTGCCTGACGCCAAGCCACCAACGTGACAGAGACGGATGGGGCGCGTGCCTAGAGTACAGAGCCCACCGCATACCGAAAGTCCAGCCCATGTCGTCGCACGCTTCGAACACCCTCCCAACCGATGCCCAGGCAGATGCTGTCTGGCAAGCCAAGGTGCATTTGGCCGCGGCACTGCGCTTGGCGGTGTTGCACGATTTTGACGAGGGCATCGACAACCATTTCACGGTCGCTGTGCCCGGGCGCGAAGACCAATACCTGATCTCACCCTTTGGCGTGCACTGGTCCGAGGCCCGTGCCAGCAACATGCTGGTCTTCAACGAAGCGGGCGAGACCCTGGAAGGCACGGGCGTGGTGGAGCTGTCCGCGCAATCGATTCACGCGCCGGTGCACCGCCTGACCGGGGCCAAGGTGGTGCTCCACACCCACCAACCCTGGGCCACGGCTTTGAACATGCTCAAGGCCAACCGCTTGTTGCCGGCCACCCAAACCGCAGCGTTCTTCGACGGTGCCATCGCTTACGATGACCATTACACCGGCCTGGCCGCAGATTTGTCCGAGGGTGAACGTTTGTCGCAGCTCATGAGCGGTGGCAAAACCGTGCTGTTCATGAAAAACCACGGTGTGATGACGATTGGCGACACCGTGGCGCAAGCCTACCGCAGGCTCTACAAACTGGAAAAAGCCTGCCGCACCCAGGTGCTGGCCATGGGCACCGGCCAGCCGCTGAACGTGCTGACCGAATCGGTGATCCAGCGCATCAAAACCCCCAGCCCCCATGACCGCCACCCCCGCAGCGAGCGGGAGCGCCT
>JAIXXW010000154.1 GCA_027490555.1 Comamonadaceae bacterium
ACACGCACCGTGGTGCTGCCCTCCGTGGCCGGCACCAGGCCTTGCTCGATCGCAAAAGGACCGACACCCGCCAGCATGTTGCCGCAATTGGGCTTGGTGTCCACACCGTCCGGCCCCACCTGGGCAAACAGGTAGTCCACATCGCAATCGTCACGCGCAGCGCGGGACACAATGGCCACCTTGCTCGTCAAGGTGGTGCCGCCCCCCATGCCGTTGATGTGGGTGGCATCGGCGGCGCCGATGGCGCTTTGCAAAACGCGATCGCGCAAGGCCAAGTCTTGGGGAAGCCACTCACGCAGAAAGTAGGGACCACGGGATGTCCCCGCACGCATCAGGACACAAGGCAATGTATTTTTCATGGGGGCGGATGATGCAATCTCTGTAGAATTTTGTGAATTGCATTTTTTCGATTTATTCTTGCAAAAAACAAAACACTGAAAATGAACATCCAGTTTGATTTGCACGACTTGCAAGCTTTCTCCGCCGCTGCCGAGCTGGGCAATTTCCGCAAAGCCGCAGAGGCGGTGCACATCTCGCAGCCCGCTTTCAGTCGGCGCATTGAAAAGCTCGAAACCGCCCTGGGCGTCAAACTGATCGACCGCAGCACACGCAGCATGAGCCTGACCGGCGTGGGGCGGGACTTCGCGCGCAAGGTGCGGGTTTTGCTGGATGAACTCGATGCGACCTTGCTGGGCATCCAGGAGGTGGGCGGCGCGCGCATGGGCGAAGTCACCGTGGCCTGCGTGCCCTCTGCGGTTTACTATTTTTTGCCGCAAGTGCTGCGGGCCTACCACGCGCAATACCCGCGCATCCGCATCAAGGTGCACGACGCCAGCGCCAACGAGGTGCTGTCGGTGGTCGCCAGTGGCGAGGCCGACTTCGGTGTCAACTTCATGGGCAGCGATGAACCCGGCATTGAGTTTCGCAGCATTTTCGAAGAACGCTTTGTCGCCGCCTGCCGCAAGGACCACCCCCTGGCCAAAAAAAGGCGAGTCAGCTGGAAAGAGTTGGGCCAATACGACTTCATGTCGGTCTCCAAAACCTCCGGCAACCGCATGCTGATGGACCTGGCCCTGGCTTCGGCCGAGCAGCGCCCGCAAAGCATCTATGAAGCCCAGCATGTGACGACCTTGCTCGGTCTGGTGGAAGCGGGCATGGGCGTGGCTGCGGTGCCCTCCCTGGCCATGCCCAGCGCAGACCATCCGGTGCTGGCGAGCGTGCCCTTGCACGATCCGATCATCACGCGCCGCATCGGCCTGATTCGGCGCAAGGGCCGCAGCTTCACACCCGCCGCCGAAAAGCTCTACAACCTGCTGCGGGATTTGCGACCCGGCAGGCGCCAGTCGCTGGTCAAGACTTGAAGCGGCTGGCGTCGCGCGGCTCGCCGCTGGCCGGGGCGCTGATGCCCGCACCCAACCAAACGCCCGAACGCACCAGGCCGCGCACGCAATCGCCGATCACCACCCGGGTGGCCAGGGCGGCGGGCGACAGCTCGTCGTCGGACAGGCCGCACAACAAATTCACGCGTCTGACCTGGTGGTCCACGATGCGCGCCATGTACAACTTGTCAGACACATCCGACATGCGGGCCACGGCAGCCCAGGGTTGCAAGGTCGAACCCAGCCCTGCGCACACCGCGTCCATCAGCATGGCCAGGGAATCCATTTCCATGACCACCGAGGGGGTGATCTTGGCGCGTGTGAACGCGGCATTGAGCGCATGGCGCAAACCGTGGGGACCGGTGGGCAGAATCAAGGACTCGCCGTGCAACTGGGCCATGCGCAAGCTGTCTGGCGCCTGGGGCTTGCGCGTGGCCCGGGATGCGATCAGGAAAATGTCCTCTTCGATGAGCGGCAACACACTCCAGCGGCGTGCCGCTTGCACCGCCTGGCTGGTGCCCATGGGCAAGTCGAACAGCACCGCCAGGTCCAGCTGCCGGGCATTGAGCATGTTCGACAAATGCCCGGACAGGCTCTCGACCATGTGCAGGCGCACATCCGGGTAGCGTTCGCGCATGGCCTGCATCAAGGGCAAGCCGAGGACCGCCGCCGTGGTCGGCGCCAGGCCCACACTCACCGTGCCGGTCAAGCGGGCCTGCTGCGCGGCGCGCATGGCCTGCTCGGCATGGCGCAGCGTCAGTTGCGCTTCCCTGAAAAAGGCCACACCGGCCTCGGTGGGCGTCACGCCCTGGGGGCTGCGCTGCAGCAAACGGGTAGAAAGTTCGCCTTCGAGACGCGTGATTTGCTGGCTCAGCGCGGACTGCACCAGGTCCAGGTCCAGCGCGGCCCGGCTGATGCTGCCCAACTCGACCACGCGCACAAAATAGCGCAGCTGCCGCAACTCCATCGCTTCAGACGTCCGTGCGGTGCAATTTGGCCTGGATCTTCTGGCGGCTGCGCCACACGGTCCACAGCACCAGCGGCAACAACAAGGCCGCGGCCATTTCCGGATGGATCGGCAGGCCGTAAGCCTGCAGGCCCTTCAAGGTGTACAGCAGCAGGCTGACCACGTAGTAGGAAATCGCGGCCATGGACAGGCCTTCCACCGTGACCTGCAAGCGCAGCTGCAGCTCTTGGCCACGGGTCAGTTTTTCCAGCAGGACCTGGTTTTGCGCCTCGGTGGCAATGTCCACCCGGGTGCGCAGCAAGGCGCTGGTGCGGGAAACCCGCTCGGCCAAGGACGCCAGCCGTTTTTCGGTGGCCATCACGGTGGCCATGGCTGGCGACAAGCGGCGCTGCATGAATTCGCCCAGGGTTTGCGTGCCCGAAATCGGACGCTCCCGCAGTTCGGTCAGCCGCTGGCTGACCAGGGTGTCGTAGGCGCGGGTGGCCGAGAACCTGAAACCGTGTTCGGCCGTGGCCCGCTCGATCCGGGCGGCCAAGGCCACCAACAAATCCAGCAAGGCCTGGTCGGTCTCGCCCTTGCGCTCGAGCAAGCCCGTGATGTCGGCCAACTGGGCCTCGGCCGCCGACAACATGGCCGACAGGTTTTTGGCCACCGGCAAACCGCGCAAAGCCATCATGCGGTAGGTCTCCAGCTCGAGCAGGCGTTGCGAGACGCGACCCGCCCGGGCCTCGCTGGTGTTCTCAGAGGCCACCACCAGCATGCGCTCAAAGCCATCGTCGCCGATCTGAAAATGGGTCAGGATGACGGAGTGGGACTGGCCCTCGGCCGTGTTGCCCATGCGGGAGGCCAGCACCGTGCCCGGGCCCAGCCAGCTCTGGGCCTGCGCGATCAAATCGGGCGAGGCCATGTCCGCCGTCAACATGCCCAGCTGGATGGCCGCCAGGGTCTGGCCCGGCAAGCCGCGCAACCACTCGGTGCCCACGGCCACATGCGGCGCCAGATCGGGCAACTGGGCCCCCCACTGGGCGTGCGAAGGCAGATTCTGGACAATCGAGTAGCGCGTGAATTCTGTGTGGCGCTCCCACTTCACAGTGAAATGGTCGCAGCGCAAACGCAAAAAATTGCCCTGCAACTGGTCCAGCCCCAGGTCGGCATGGCCCGGCAAACGCCGCAACTGGGCCCATTCCTGCTCGCGTGTCACGCCTTCGTTGAGCAAAGCCACATACACGATCAGCGCCGGCAGCCTGACACGGGCAGGCGGACGGGCGTGCACCTCGTTGTGCAACTCACGCCTGAGCGCGTCTTCGGGCGGCAAGAACCGCGATGTGATTTCGTTCATGGGACTATTCTGACCCAGCTTGGACAGGCGCGCCACGGGGCGCCCGCAGAAACCTCCCCAAGCCCCCTGCATCGGGTGACCGCACCCTCAAGGCGCGGGCGGCTCGGGCACCAGCAAGCGGCCCCGCCCCATGCCCAGGCCGGGGCAAACCAAAAGCCAGGCCACCAAGGCGGAGACCAGCAGCAAAGCGGCCCAGGCCACAGGCTGGGCCTCGGCACGGTCCATGGACAAGACCAGCGACAAAGCGGCCCAAGCGGCCAGGGGGAAGGACATCCCCCAAAAAGGCATGCCAAATGCTTGCCGAAAGACGCCACGCGCCCAATAAGCAGACCCCAACAAGAACAGCGAGCCCACACACCACAGCCCCTGCGCCAGCCATGTCGGCCCACCCAGGTTCAGGCCTGACAAAGCCAGCACGCACGGTGGCGCCACCGTGATGAAGGTCAACGGCCGCTGGCCTTGGGGCCACATGCCCAAGCGGCGCAGGCGCAGCACGATCATGGCCCAGGCCACGGGCCACAAGACGACGGCCAGGGCGAACTGCAGCGCGGCCCACACCGGATGCCCCAAGGCCCCACCCGCCAAACCAGGCAAGACATTGCCCACCACGGGGATGAACAGGGCCGGTGTCATGCCCGACCAAAACCGGTCCTGGCTGCGGTCCGACCGGAACCAGCCGAGCACCACCCCAACACTGACCCCCAGCAAGCCAACCGAGCCCAGCATCCACACAACCTCGGCCCCTGCCACCCCTACCCCATGGCTGGCCCCCACACTGGCCATCAACACCCAGGATGCTGGCATGGCCGCCACAAACACATGGCGCACCGGGTGCTTCAGATCGGCCCGCACCGCCTCTGGGTACCAGCACCAGCGCAGCACCGTGGCCAGCATCAAGAGGCCCCATGTGATTGCGGCCACAGCCCCCCAGGCGGCCGACACCCGCAGGGCCAGCTCACCCCCCAGGAATGCGGCCCGGTGCCAGGCCAGTGACACGCCGCACAGGCCCATCACCATGGCGAACCAGGCGAAACCCAGGTGCTGCACTGGCTGCAAAAAAAGGGGTGGGGCCAT
>JAIXXW010000323.1 GCA_027490555.1 Comamonadaceae bacterium
CACTTCACCATGCCTGAACCCACCATCTTGGTGCGCATCAACCAGGTGCCGCACACGCTGCCCCAAGGGGCCACCTTGGCCGATGCCATCGCGCGGGTGGAGATCCGCCCGCCCTTTGCTGCCGCGGTCAATCTGCAGTTTGTGCCCAAACACGATTACCCGCATCGGCTGCTGCACAATGACGACCAGATCGAATTGATCGCCCCCATCACGGGGGGCTGAACACCCATGCACACGCCCACCCACTGTCCCGACCCGCTGCTGCTCTACGGCGAAAGCTTTGACAGCCGCTTGATGCTGGGCACCTCGCGCTACCCATCCCCCAGCGTCTTGGTGCAAGCCATTGAACAATCCGCACCGGCCATGCTGACGGCCTCGCTGCGGCGGCAAACCGGCAGCGGGGCTGAGGCCTCGCACAGCTTCTGGAACCTGCTGCGCCAGGCCCAGGTGCCGGTGTTGCCCAACACGGCCGGATGCCACAGTGTGCAAGAGGCCATCACCACCGCCGAGATGGCCCGCGAGGTTTTCGAGACCGACTGGATCAAACTCGAGCTGATCGGGGACGACTACACGCTGCAGCCGGACACCCTGAACCTGCCGACCGCAGCGGCCGCCCTGATCCAGTCGGGCTTCAAGGTCTTGCCCTACACCACCGACGACCTGGTGCTGTGCCAGCGCCTGGTGGATGTGGGTTGCCAGGCCGTGATGCCCTGGGCAGCGCCGATTGGCACCGGCAAGGGCCCCATCAACCCGTATGCCCTGCGCACCCTGCGCGAGCGCCTGAATGTGCCCATGATCGTCGACGCCGGGCTGGGCTTGCCCTCGCACGCCTGCCAGGTCATGGAGTGGGGCTACGACGGCGTGTTGCTGAACACGGCCGTGGCCCTGGCGCACGACCCGGTGCGCATGGCGCAGGCTTTCTCGCAGGCGGTGCAGGCCGGTCGCGCCGCTTTTTTGGCCGGCGCGATGCAGGCGCAGGACCACGCCCAGCCCAGCACACCGGTGCTGGGCACCCCTTTTTGGCACCAGGCATGAACACCGCCCACGACATCGCACAGGCCCTGGTCCAGATTCACGCGGGCATGTTGGCCGGCGAGCCCCGCCACCAAGACCTGAGCCCACAAGACCTGGCCGCCTGGGATACGCCACACGCTGGCGTTTTGCTGGCTTGCCGTTGGCTGGGCTTTTTGGAGGCGGACGCGCAGTGCGTGGCCCGGGCCTGGCAAAAGCAGAGCCAGCGGACCGGGCATTTTTCACCCATCGACTGGCCCTGTTGGCCGCAAGACTTCGGCATCGACACCGGCCCCCGGGCCAAGGCCTTCGCCCCCTGCCCCCCGGCCCTGGGCCTGTACGCTGTTTTGCCAGACGCGCAGTGGGTGGGCCGCATGGCCCAAGCGGGTGTCAAAACCTTGCAGCTGCGTTTCAAGTCTGCAGACCAGGACGCCATCCGCCTGGAGGTGCGCCGCGCCATCCAATCCGTGCAAGGCACAGACAGCCTGCTGTTCATCAATGACCACTGGCAAATCGCCATCGAAGAAGGCGCTTATGGCGTTCACCTGGGTCAAGAGGACATGGACGATGCCCCCCTGGAGACCATCCGGCAATCGGGCTTGCGCCTGGGGCTGAGCACCCATGGTTACGCCGAAATGCTGCGCGCCGATGCCGTCAGCCCCAGCTACCTGGCGCTGGGGGCGATTTTCCCGACCACCCTCAAGCAAATGCAAACCGCCCCCCAAGGCCTGTCGCGTCTGCAGGCCTATGCCCGCTTGATGCAACACCATGCGCTGGTGGCGATTGGGGGCATCGATGCACCGCGCTTTCCCGAAGTTTTTCGAACCGGGGTGGGCGCCATCGCGGTGGTGCGCGCCATCACCGGGGCCAGCCATCCGGAACAGGCCGCCCAAGCCTTGCGGGACCTGGTCGAAAATTTGCAAAAATCTGCGTCCCCCTCTCAAAACGGCCCCAAAACCAACCTATAATTGCAAGCTGTTCCTCAATAGCTCAGTCGGTAGAGCGCCGGACTGTTAATCCGTAGGTCCCTGGTTCGAGCCCAGGTTGAGGAGCCAAGTTTCAAAGAAATCAAAGGGCTGTGTGCACACACAGCCCTTTTTTTCATGGCCAATCTGCCCCACCCAGCCCTACAAGGTGCTGCGGAGCGGGGCCTGCGCCAGTTTGGGCTGTCACCTCTGCAGCAGACTGCAAGGCCGCAAGGCTGCTTCAATGGGCCCTGGCCGCCTGGGCCCCAGGATCGGTTGAACCCCAACAGCAGGAAAGCACATGACACGCACACTCAAGGGCCAAGTGGCCTGGATCACCGGCGGCGGCAGCGGCATCGGATTGGCGGGTGCCGTGGAACTGGCCAAGGCCGGTGCGCATGTGGTGATCTCGGGCCGCAACCCCAGCACCAACGCCAGCGCCTTGGCACTGCTGCAGGGTCTGGGCAGTGCCGAGGCGGTGCTGCTGGATGTGGCGGACAAACAGGCGGTCCAGGCCACAGCCCAGGACATCCTGGCGCGGCATGGGCGCATCGACATCCTGGTCACCAGCGCGGGCACCAACGCCACCCAGCGCAATTTCGACGTGGTCAGCCCCGAAGCCTGGGACGATGTGGTGGCCATCAACCTCTCGGGCCTGTTTTATTGCGTGCACGCGGTCTTGCCCGCCATGCGCCAGCAGCAAGGCGGCCTGATCATCAACGTGTCCTCCTGGGCGGGGCTGTACGCCTCCAAGCTGACGGGCCCGGCCTACAACGCCACCAAACGCGCGGTGCTGGCCCTGACCGAGTCCATCAACATGGAAGAGTGCACGCATGGCATCCGCGCCACCTCGCTGCTGCCCGGCGAAGTGGCCACGCCCATCCTGGACAAACGGCCCGTGCCGCCCTCGGCCCAGCAGCGCGAGCGCATGGTGCAGGCAGAAGACATGGGCCAGGCCATCTTGTTTGTGGCGCAAATGCCAGCGCGTACCTGCATCAACGAACTGATCATCTCGCCCACCTTCAACCGCTTCTACACCGGCGGGCTGGAGACACCGGCCCCACGCTGAGCCCGGCGCGATGAGCCAGCTTTTCAGCGACAGCGCCCGGCACCGCCGCATCGGCATTGCGCTGATCACGGTGACCAGCTTGATGTTTGCCACGCTGGACGCCTCGGCCAAGTGGCTGGTGCTGACCCTGCCCGTGATGCAGGTGGTGTGGATGCGCTTTTTGACCCATGCGCTG
Source organism: Comamonadaceae bacterium (assembly GCA_027490555.1). Classification (GTDB taxonomy): domain Bacteria; phylum Pseudomonadota; class Gammaproteobacteria; order Burkholderiales; family Burkholderiaceae_C; genus Limnohabitans_A. The sequence continues at coordinate 3,221 of JAIXXW010000323.1, forward strand.
TTTTCCATCGCGGTGTTTGCCCCGTCCTTGAAGGGCGATTTGCTGCGCTGGCGACACCCCCGTTTGCAGCTGCTGCGCGGCATGATGCTGGCGGCCATGACCGGCTTGAACTTCTGGGCCTTGCAGTATTTGCAACTGGCCGAGGTCGGGACCATGCAGTTTTCGGTGCCCATCCTGATCGCCTTGCTGTCGGCCTGGTGGCTGGGCGAGCGACTGGATGCCAAGCGTTGGCTGGCGATTGCGGTGGGCTTTGCGGGCGTGCTCATCATCATCCGGCCGGGCAGCCAGGGCTTTCACCCGGCGATCTTGCTGTCGGCGCTCAATGCGGTCTTGTATGCACTCTTCAACATGATGACGCGCCACCTGGCCAGCAGCGAAAACCCGGCCACCACCCAGCTGACCTCGGCGGTGGTGGCCACCGTGGTGATGACCCCCGTGGCCCTGTGGCAATGGCAAAACCCGGCCACCGTGCTGGAGTGGGTCATCATGGCGCTGGCGGGCCTGTGCGGCGGCATTGGCCACTATTTTGTGGCGGTGGCCCACCGCTACGCCTCGGCCGCGGTGCTGGGGCCGTTTTTGTACCAGCAGATCATCTACATGAGCTTGCTGGGCTGGCTGGTGTTCGCGCAGGTGCCCGACCTGGCGGTGGTGCTGGGGGCTGGGGTGGTGGTGGCCAGCGGCCTGTACCTGCTGTGGCGCGAGTTTCGGGGCCAACAGTGAGCCACCCCGGCTTGCGTCAGGGGCCGGACAGCCTGGGCTCGCAGTCCGATCGGTGACACACCGCCCGGCGTCCTGCGCCCAAGATGTGTGCCACGCGTGTTGCGCTTGGCTGTTGTTCACAGGAGTCCTGCATGTCTTCTTCACCCCGCTGGAAACAACGCCCACCGGGCTCGAATTGGGGCGATTTCGGGCCCGACGACCAATGCGGTCGCATGAACCTGTTGACGCCTGAGAAAGTGCTGCAGGGCATGCAAGAGGTGCGCACCGGGCTGACCTTCAACCTCAGCTTGCCGCTGGATTTTCCAGGTGGCAGTGTGCTCAACCCCCGGCGCATGCCACCCGTTTTGCGGCCCACCCTGCGCGAGGGCAAAGCCAATATGAATTACCAGCTGTGGTGCGACGACCCGGGCTGCACCGATGTGGTCTGCGACGACCTGGCGATCTTGCACCTGCAGTACAGCACCCAGTGGGACAGCCTGGCGCATGTGGGCTCGATGTTCGATGCCAACGGCGACGGCGAGCCCGAGCCGGTGTACTACAACGGTTTTCGCGCAGGCACCGACGTGGTGGGCCCAGCCAGCGGCGCTGGGGCTGGGATTTTTGGTTTTCCGCAGATCGCGCGCGAATCGACCTCCTCGGCCCAAGCCCTGGGCATCGAGAAAATGTCCGAGCGCTGCGTGCAGGGCCGCGCGGTGATGGTGGACCTGCATGCCCACATCGGCCGTGAGCGGGTGCGGGTCGGTTACGAGCTGCTGATGGACATCCTGCAAAAAGACCAGGTACAGATCGAGCCGGGCGACATGGTGTGCCTGCACACCGGCTTTGCGCAGATGCTGCTGGAGATGAACAAGCAACCCGATCCGCATGCGGTGGAAAACGCCTGCGCCGTGCTCGAAGGCCGCGACGAGCGGCTGCTGCAGTGGATCACCGACTCCGGCCTGGTGGCCCTGATCGCCGACAACTACGCGGTGGAAGGCCTGCCCGCCACCCCCAGGCCCGGCAGCTGTGCGGCATTGCCACTGCACGAGCATTGCCTGTTCAAGCTGGGCGTGCACCTTGGCGAGATCTGGCACCTGACCCCCTTGGCGCAGTGGCTGCGCGCGCAGGGCCGCCACCGCTTTTTGCTCACCGCGCCCCCCTTGCGCCTGCCCGGTGCGATTGGCTCGCCGGCCACGCCGATCGCCACGGTGTGAACCCCGACCAGCGGCCGTTTGGCCTGCCCTTTCAGGGAATACCTTAGAGCCCGCGAGGGCCGCAACACGCGATACTGTGGGTTTTTTTTGACGAAGGGGACCACCACCATGAAATCCTGGGTATCTCGCGCAGCCTGCGCTGCTTTGGTGTCTTGCTTGCCGCTGTTGTCCTGGGCGCAAGCCTGGCCGACCAAGCAGCCGATCAAGTTGGTCGCGGTGTTCCCGCCGGGCGGCTCGGTCGACCAGGTGGCGCGCATTTTGTCGGGCCCCCTGTCTCAGCAACTGGGGCAAAGTGTCGTGGTCGAAAACAAGGGCGGCGCGTCGGGTGTGATCGGCACCGCCGGCGTGCTCAGCGCGCCGGCCGACGGCTACACCTTTGCGGTGGTGTTCGACACCCATGGTGTGAACCAGAGCCTGATGCCCAACATGCCCTACGACAGCAAGCGGGACCTGGTGCCCCTGGTGCTGGTGGGCACCTCGGCCATGATGCTGACCACCCACGCCGCCAGCGAATACAAGAGCTTTGCCGATGTGATCGCCGCGGCCAAAGCCAAAAAGAACGTGGCCTACGGCTCCATCGGCAACGGCAGCCTGGGCCATCTGGCCATGACCTTGATGGCCAAGAACGGCGGCCTGGAATTCAACCACGTGCCCTTCAAAGGCGGTGGCCCCTTGATGAACGACGCCATCGCCGGTCACATCCCGCTGACGATCGCTACCGTGTTCCTGAACAAGCCGCACATCGACAGCAAACGCCTGCGTCCCCTGGCGGTGACCTCGTCCAGACGCGTCGCGGAATTCCCGGATGTGCCGACCATCGCCGAAGCGGGCTTTCCAGGCTTTGAAGCACCGGCATGGTGGGCGGTGTTGGCATCGGCCAAAACACCGCCCGACATCGTCAAGCGCATGAACGAGGAATTGAACAAAGCCCTCGCCAACCCCGAAGTCTCCAAACGCCTGGAGGCGCAAGGCATCAGCATAGCGGGGGGCAGTGTGGAGCGCGCCAAGACCTTCATCGACGGCCAGCTCGACACCTGGGCCAAGGTGGTGCGCGAAAACGGCATCAAGCCGGACTGAGCTCAGTCGTCCTGCGGCAAGGGCGCATCGGTCACCCGTTCGGGGTTCAACACCCGAACGCGGTGGTCGACGTAGTAGCCGCCAAATTCGGTGTACTTGAGCAGCAGCCGGTCACACGCCCCGCAGGCGAAAACATCGCAGCGGTTGTATGGGAAAAACAAGGGCGCGATCGGCGCATCGGCTGACTCGTAGCGCGTGCCTGCAGGGTGGTACTCGGCATACGTCGGCTCGCCCAGCGGTGCGCCCTCGGCGTCGAGGGTGGCGCGCAAGCTGCCCAGGGGGTGCATGGTGTGCGCTGGCCAGCGGTCGGCGCTGACGCTTTCCCAGCCCGCGCAGGGGCCCAATGCGCATGGGCAATCTGTGGGGTTGCGACCTTCTGCCAAGTCCCGCAAGGCCTGGGCGTCGAGCAGCTTTTGTTCAGTCGTCATGCTGCCTGGGCCTCACAGGATCTTGATGGTTTTGGCCGTCAGCGCGACCAGGTCCCCGTCCGAGATCAGGGCGATGCGGTTTTGGTCTGCGAACTCCTGGGCTTTGGCACTGACCTGGCCCAAGGTGATGCAGACGCAGTTCTGGGCTTCCAAAGCATCCCGAACGGCCAACAGTTCACGCAAAGGCTCCACCCCCAAAGCCGCCGCCTTCCAGCGTTTGGCGCTGACCACCGTGTGCACGCCCTTTTTTTCCAGCCGCATGTCGGCCGCACCTTGCAGGTGCTCGACGGTGTAGCCCTGGCGGGTGAAAGCGGTTTCCAACAAAGCCGAAAAGTCGCGCCACCCCATGCCCGAGAGCAAGCGCAGGCCCTGCTCAATCTCGGCGGCACTGGGCAGGTTGCGCTGCCGCCACATGGCCATGCAGCCAATCACAAAGAAAGGGAAACCGCCCAGCATGCCGACGCCGGCGTAGGCCTTGGGCAACAAAGCACCGGCCAACAAGGCGATCACCGCCACCAACACGAAGCTGATCCACCACGGTGAACGCAACAACACCGCGAACAAGGATTTCTCCGACATCTTGAATTTCACACCCACTCCTGAACCTGGCACACAGCAGGCGCTATTTTCGCTCAGCGTGGCGTGTCGCCCGCCAGGGTGATGCGGTGCATGACCCGACGAAAACCATGGTAATCGTTGACCGGGTTGTGCTGCGTGCAGCGGTTGTCCCACACCGCCAGGGAATGAGGCTGCCAGACGAATCGGCAGGTGAACTCGGGCTTGACCTGGTGCTGGAACAAGAAGTTCAGCAAGGGCGCGCTCTCGGCGTCGGTCATGCCCACGATGCCAGCGGTGTGCGCCACATTCACATACAGCGCCTTGCGTCCCGTCTCCGGGTGGGTGCGCACCAGGGGGTGGTGTGCCAGGTGCACGGCAGGTGCGCTGTCTTTGCCATCGGATTTGATGCGGTCTTCGCGGGTTTTGGAGACATCGGCTTTGGCCGAGCTGCTGATCCCCACCAGGCCATCGAGCAGCCGCTGCAGGGTGTCCGACAAGGCCTCCCAGGCCAGGTACTGGTTGGCAAACAGGGTGTCACCGCCATACGGCGGGATTTCTTTGGCCAGCAGCATCGAGCCCATGGGGGGTTGTTCCAGGTAGGTGGTGTCCGAATGCCAGATGCCCCCAAAGTTGACCTTTTCGTGTTCGAGTTTCTTGACCTCGATCACACAGGGAAAACCCTCCAGACCTTTGACAAACGGGTATTCGACCGGCTGGCCCAGGGTCTGCGCAAAGGCCATGAATTGCCGGGGTGACAGGTCCTGGTCGCGGAAGAAAATGACCTGGTGTTGCAACAAGGCTTGGCGAATGTCCTGCTGCGCTTGCTCACTCAAATCCCGGGTCAGGTCAACCCCGTGCAGCTCGGCGCCCAGGGCACCTGCAATTCGGCGAATCTTCATGAATTCATTGTGTCACAGACCCAAGGCTGGGTTGGCCCCTGGCGTGTCCAACGTGAGACAAGCGGCGGCAGCGCGCTGTGTCATTCTGGGCCACTTTTTCAATGGAGCGGACATGATCCCACGCAGTTTCAAAATCCTGGCCCTGTCTTTGGGCCTGTGCCTGACACAAGGCGCGGTGCTGGCGCAAGAATTTCTGTCCCGGCCGGTGCGCATTGTGGTGCCGCAAACCCCAGGCGGGGCGTCCGATGCGCTGGCCCGCATCATGGCGCAAAAACTCGCTGAAAAGTGGGGCCAGTCGGTGGTGGTCGAGAACCGCGCAGGCGCTGGCGGCAATGTGGGCATGGAGCATGTGGCCCAGTCCGCAGCCGACGGCCACACCCTGCTGATGAGCTATGCCGGCTCGCACGCCATCAACCCGGCCTTGTACAAAAAACTGCCCTTTGACCCCGAAAAGGATTTCGAGCCGGTGGCCACCTTGGCCACCTTGCCTTTTGTCCTGGTGGTCCGACCCGACTCGCCGGTCAGGAGCATCCGGGACCTGGTCGAACAGGGCACGCGCACGCCCCTGACCTTTGGCTCGGCCGGCAATGG
>JAIXXW010000020.1 GCA_027490555.1 Comamonadaceae bacterium
GGGCAAGGCCATGAAAGCGCACGCCAAGCCATGAGCGCAGAAATCCCCACCCTCACCAAGCGCAAGCTCCAGGCCCAGGTGATTGGCCCCATCTACGCCGAGATGGTGGAACACATCGGTGAAGAGCGTGCGGCCATGATTTTGGATGCGGCCATCCGCAAGGCCGCCGTGGCAGAAGGCCAGTATTTTGCAGACAAGGTTGGCGACCAGACCTCCATGGCCGACTTCATCCGCTTGTATGAAAACTGGACCCGCGACGGTGCCCTGGAGATGAAGGTGCTGGAGGCCAGTGACACGGTGTTCGACTTCGACATCACGCGCTGCAAGTACGCCGAGACTTACCAGGAGATGGGTTTGGGCCGCATCGGCCACCTGCTCTCTTGCAACCGAGATGGCACCTTCTGCCAGGGGTATGACCCGAACATCACCCTGGAGCGCAAGCAGACCATCATGGCCGGTGCGCCATGTTGCACCTTCCGCTACCGGTACCAAGGCAAACCAGCGGCCTAGAGGGTCTTATAGGCCTTGTGGGGCGGCGTTTTGCCGCCACCCCTGCTGCCTGTCCAGCGGTTCGCATGGGTGTGAGCCTGCGGTCCGCCAGTGGGTCAGTGTTGTGGACCGTTGCTCACGCCCACTAGCCCTGGGTGCATCGGCGGGTGGCTTGAAAAAACTTAGACACATGTGCCGTTGGCGCGCAACTGCTTCATGCGTTCCAGTAGAAGCGATGCACTGGCATACGACCGGATCTTGGCGTTGGCCAAAAACGGGTTTCGCAAACCGGCTTGGTCGATTCGGGCCACCACGCGCAAGGCCTGCTCGGCCACCAACTTGCCATTGGCACAGATGGCTTTCTTGTTTTGTTCGGTGACAGGGGATAGACAGGGTTTGATGTGAACATCCAGCTTGTTGTCCAGGCTCTGCAATTCACTGTTTTGACTGATGTGATTGACTGGAATGGATTGCAAAGCATCCGGCAATTGAGAACATTGGTCAGCAGCCATGGCAGGCAGGGCCATGACCATGCTGGTGGCGAGCACAAGCGTTGCGGCACTGAATCTCATTTCATGATTCCTTTGACCTTTCTGCAAATATTAGCACTGGGGGGCGTCGCAGGCCTTGCCCGGCGCTGGTGGTGTTGACCCCTGAGCAGGGTTTCTTCGCCGTCCAGACGACCCGGCCAACAGGGATGGGTTGCTTTTGTTAGACTGAACTTCAGTTTGTTTTCAAGGCATTGTTCGTTCAAAGTACCTTGGCCACTGGCTGAACCGTCAGGCACACATCACTCAAAACGCAGCTCTTCAATCGGTGGATCATCATGGGTACTGTCAAGAAAATCGTTGACCAAAAATCAAACATCATCTTCTCTGTTCGCTCCACCGATCCGGTCGAGAGCGCCCTGAAGATCATGCGTGATTTTCGTGTCAGGGCCATCTTGGTCATCGACGACCAGCAACTCAAAGGCATCGTTTCCCAAGGCGACTGTGCCATCAAAGTGCTGTTGCCCCGCAACGATCCTTCTGTGGTGGCGGTCTCCAGCATCATGACCGCCAACCCGCTGACGGTGACACTCTCGAACTCTTTGGAAGAGTGCATGGCGATCATGGTGCACAAGCACATCAGGCATTTGCCCGTGGTTGAAAACAGCCAAGTGGTGGGCGTCATCTCGGTGGGTGATCTGGTCAAACACATCATCGAACTGCAGGGCAACCAGATCAAGTTTCTCGAGGCCTACATCAAAGGCCACGGCGGCTGATGGCCTGAAGCCCTTGGGCCGGCCTCTGCGCGGTGCCGAGGCCATCGCGCCCCTCTCGGCCTGCATCCATGGATGGGCCTGGGGTGTCCAGATGTCCGACATGGCATCGGGCTGGTGCAGTTGTGCGCTTCGAATGGGAATTACACTGTTCAGAAACGGGCCCTCCAGCGCAGGAGGTCCCGCATTCCCCACATGGACCTGATCGCGAGCATGCACATGGGCACACAACACCAAATCGTCATCGTCGGCGGTGGCGCTGGCGGTCTGGAACTGGCCACCCGATTGGGGCAGACCTTCGGCAAAGGTCAGCGCGCGCGCATCACCCTGGTTGATAAAAACCGCACCCACATCTGGAAACCCAAGTTGCACGAAATCGCTTCGGGCAGCATGGACCTGGGCGACCATGAGGTGGATTACATGGCGCAGGCCCATTGGAACCATTTCACCTTTCGGATTGGTGAGCTCAAGGGGCTCAACCGTGACCAAAAAACCATCGAGCTCGCGCCCTATGTGGACGAGGATGGCCGTCCGGTGACGCCCACCCAGTACATCCACTACGACACGCTGGTGATTTGCATCGGCAGCTTGAGCCATGATTTCGGCACCCAGGGGGTCAGAGAGCACGCCTTGAAGCTGGAAACGCAGCAGGATGCCAAATCGTTCCATTCCAAAATGGTCAACGCCTGTATCCGTGCGCACAACCAGGCCGGTGTCATCCACAAACGCCAATTGCATGTGGCCATCATTGGCGCGGGTGCGACGGGTGTCGAGTTGGCTGCGGAATTGCACCGCACCACCCGCGAGGTGGTGGCTTTTGGCCTGGACCGCATCGATGTGGACAAGGACATCAAAGTCAGCTTGATCGAGGCAGCCGACCGCATCTTGCCGGCCCTGGTGCCCCGCCTGTCGCAAGCCACAGAGCAACTCCTGTCGCGTCTGGGTGTTCAGGTGCTCACCAGCTCCAAGGTGATGGAGGTCATGCCCACCGGCATCCGCCTGGCCGATGGGCGCGAGATCGAGTCCGAACTGGTGGTGTGGGCGGCCGGGGTGAAGGCGCCCGACTTCTTGAAAGATTTCGCCGGGCTGGAGACCAACCGGATCAACCAGCTGGTGGTCCACGACACCCTGCAAACCACACGCGACGCCGATATTTTTGCCTTGGGTGATTGCGCAGCCTGTCCCTGCTCGGACGCCGATGGTGGCCGGGCTGGCATCGTGCCGCCCAGGGCGCAAGCGGCGCACCAGCAGGCGAGCCACATGTACCGGCAAATCCAGCGCCGCCTGGCCCAGCAGCCCCTCAAGCCTTACCGTTACAAAGATTTTGGCTCA
>JAIXXW010000103.1 GCA_027490555.1 Comamonadaceae bacterium
CACGACCCGACCGATCTGGAGGTGCGTGCTTTTGCCGCCCCCGTGGGCATCGCCGAAGACCCGGTCACCGGCAGCCTGAACGCGTCGCTGGCCCAATGGCTGATGGCCGAAGGCCACATGCCCAACCGCTACAGCGCCCGCCAGGGCACGGCGCTGGGCCGCGCCGGACAGGTTTTTTTGTCGCAGGACGCGCACGGCCAGGTGTGGGTGGGCGGCGATGTGGTCGGCTGCATCCAGGGCAGCGTCACCCTCTGATCACCCCAGAGACAGTCAAAACGCCCCAGGCTGCGCACAATCTCGGACCATGGGAACGCTTTATCTGGTCCGCCACGGACAAGCCTCTTTTGGGGCCGACGACTACGATCAACTCAGCCCGCTGGGCCACCAACAGGCGGTGCGCCTGGGTGAGTATTTGCGGCCCAAGCTGCAAGACAAGCCGCTGCAAGCGGTGCTCATGGGCAGCTTGAAACGCCACCGTCAAACCTGGGAAGGCATTGCCCAAGGCGCAGGCCTGTCGCACACCCCAGACGTGTGGCCTGGCCTGAACGAATACGACAGCCAAGCGCTGATCGAATCCATCCACCCAGAGCCGCTGGCCAAACCCGACACGCCCGAGCTGTACCGCCACCATTTCAGGCTGCTGCGCGATGCCCTGCAGGCCTGGATGGCCGGGCGCACCCGGCCGCGCGACATGCCCAGCTATGCCGAGTTTGTGCGCGGCATCGACGCCGCGCTCGACCATGTGCGGCAAAACCACGCGGGGGATGTGCTGATCGTCTCCAGCGGCGGCCCCATCTCCATGGCGGTGGGCCGGGTGTTGGGCACACCGCCCGAAACCACGATCGAGCTGAACCTGCGCATCCGCAACACGGCCCTGACCGAATTCGTCTTCACCCCGAAGCGGCACATGCTGCTGACCTACAACACGCTGCCCCACCTCGACAGCGACGCGCACCAAAGCTGGGTCACTTTCGCTTGAGCCCCGGGCGCACGCTGCACTGCTTGCGCGTTATCCCTAGGGGGCGCAACAGCGCAAAAGTGCAAAATCGCCTGCATGCATTTTTCATCGACCGGATCCGGCGACATGCACCCCCAAGGCGGCATTCAACTTTCGGTCCAGGGCCCACGAGATCCAGCCGACCTGGTGCACGCGGTGTCGGCTTGGCTGGCCAGCCTTGGGCTGGCGCCTTGGAGCCAGTTCACCCTCGAAGGCCACCGAGAAGACGGGTTCTCGCTGCGCTGCACCTTGCATCCCGAGGCCCAGCAGGGGCTGATGCCCGGCCATGACACCCTGGACCTGCACCAAGGCCTTGGGCACCACGGCCAGACGGCGTCACCCACGAACTTGGCGCGCGAAATCTGCGTGGCCTTGCTGGGCTCTCCCCATGTCTTCGGTTTTGCCAGCCTGGCGGCGCTGCAGTCGCATGTGCGGGTCCGGTGCAACATGGTGCTGGCCGCGCGCAAGACCGCGCTGGCCTTCAACACCACAGCCGCCGAGCGCCCTGAAGCCGACTGGCACTACGCAGAGGATTGCGGCTTCGTCCTGAACCCTGGCCGCCCCCTGATCCCGGCCTTGATCGCGGCCACGCAACCCGAAGCCACGGGCAAGCTGTACGACTTTTCCTGCTACCGCGCCACCGAATACGTGATCCTGCTGGGCATCGCGCAGGAATTGGCCAGCCACCATCCCGCCTTGCTGGCGCAATTGCAGCGCATCAACGAACAGCGTGCCATCCGATCCGGGCAATTCCATGATGTCTTTCTGATCGAGTACGGCAGCATGCAAGCGCCTTTGCCCAGCCGCTTTTATGTGCCCGGAGACCGGCTGTGGTTCCGTAACCCGGATGCGCGCTCATCGGACATCGAGGGCTACGAGGGCTCCTGGGTGATCTACATGGGCGCAGGCTTGTTCAGCAATTTCTGGCAGCGCGACAGGCCTTTCACGCTGGAGTCCAAAGCGATTGAGATTTTCCACTGGCGGCATGGCGCATGCATCGACAGCCGGGGGCAATTGCGCATGGACGAGTCGGTGGTGGCCGAACACGTGGCGGCCACTGAGAGCGACCTCCAAGCCCGCGAGGATGTGTTGCAGCGCATGGTCCGCATGCGTGACCCCCAAGGGGTGTATGCCGAAGGTGGCTGCATCGACGCCACCCGCGAATACCCCCGGGGCGTCTGGCCTGAGCACTGTCAGCTGGTGCTGCCAGCCCACTGAGGGCCACCGGCGGGCTCAGCCCACCGTCTCGCGCAAGGTGTCGGGCGGCAGCCGGTGGATTTCCTGCAGCAACTGGGCCAAGGCCCGGCCCGAAGCGTCCAGCACGGCCTGGCCCTTGGCCGCCGTCGCCGCGGCCGCATGGCCTGCCGCACCCTGGCGGTTGTAATCCTGCATTTGCCAGCCCAGCTTGGCGCTCTTGCCATTGCCCAGGATCTCAAAGCGCTCGGCGCGGTCTTGCGCGGTGGAGCGAAAATGTTGCGCCTGGGCCATGCGCACAGTGTCCGGTCGCAGCGCCAGCATCATCGAGGTTTCGGTGTCGCCCGCATGCACGCCAAAACGGTGTTCCTCGGGGCTGAACAAGGCATTCACATCGCCGCCCTGCGCATCGCGCAGCGGCAAATTGAACCAGCTGACGCTGTACACCAGCATGCCCAGGCGGGCCCGCAGGTCACGCGCCACAATGTCCATCACACTGACCTGTCCGCCATGGGCATTGAGCAACACCAGTTTTTTCAAGCCACTGGCCGCCACCGACTCGCCAATGTCGGTCCACAAACGGATCACGGTTTCGGCCTTGAGCGTCAAAGTTCCTGCGAAACGGGCATGCTCGGGGCTCAGTCCCACCGCTTGGGTCGGCAAAAACAGGACCGGCAAGTCGGCCGGCAGGTGCGGCAAGCAGGCCGACACCACCCCCTGAACCAGGTCGGTGTCCACGGACAACGGCAAGTGCGGCCCATGCTGCTCGGTGGCGGCCACGGGCAGCACGGCGATCGCCCGCTCGCGCGGCAGTGCCTGAAAATCGGTGGTGGTCCAGTCGGCCCAAAAACGCGAAGGATTTTGCATGGCTGGCATCTTAATGGAGCGCAGGCGTGTACAGTGCCTTTTGCAGTCTGTCGGGCCCCAAGGCTTGGCCACCACCATAAGGAATGGCGTGATCGTTTCCGTGTTTTCTCGTACTGGGTTGGGCGCTCAACGGGCGTTGGCCTGCTGGCTCTGCTTTGCCCTTTTGGCGCTGGCCCTGCCCAGCCTGGCGCAAACGGGCACCCTGTTCTCCGCCCCAACCGCCAACACCAGCACCAACGCCCAAGCCGCCTTGCTGGCCAGCCCCAGCGCTGTGGTCAGCACCGCACAGGTGCGGGCCGAGTTGCTGGTGCACGCCCCCCAGGGCGTGCAGGCGGGCCAGACCTTCTGGCTGGGCCTGCAGATCGAGCACCAAGCCCATTGGCACACCTATTGGCAAAACCCGGGCGATTCGGGTCTGCCCACCCGGCTGCATTGGCAGTTGCCTGCTGGCTTGCAGGCCGGTGAGATCGCCTGGCCCCTGCCGAAAAAAATCCCGATCGGCACACTGGCCAACTACGGCTACGAAGGCCGGGTCTTGCTGGCCGTGCCCGTGACGGTGCCGGCAGGTTTCCAGTTCCCGGCCTCCGGCGGCTTGCCTGTCCGGCTGCAGGCCGAATGGTTGGTGTGCCGCCAGGAATGCATCCCGCAAGAAGGGCTGTTGGTGCTGAACCTGGCAACGGCCGCGGCACAAACGCCGCACGCCGCCTTGTTTGACAACGCCCGCCAACTCAGCCCGCAGCCCCTGCCCCAGCTGCAGCAAGGCGGCACCTGGATCACCGGGGGCCAGACCACGCTGTCCGAGAATGGCCAACACCTGAACCTGCGCTTGCACGGACTGCCCGCGTCTTGGCGCGGCCAGACCTTGAGCGCCTTCCCGGTGACCGCCAACGTGGTGCACAACGCGGCGGTCCAGGGAAAAGACTGGACACAAGAATGGCAAGGGGCTGTCTGGCATGCGCGGATGCCCGTCTCGCCCGAGCGCAGCGACAGCCCGCCCGCCATGCGGTGGGTGGTCGCAGCCGGGCCAGAGTCTTCGCCCCAAGCGCCGGCTTTCCAACTCGAAACGCCGGTCCAGGGCACCTGGCCTGCTTTGGCGCACAGCGCGCCCGCCGAGATCTCACCCGCCCTGGCCAAGGCGCTGGCCGACAACGCCCGCGCCGCGCCACAGCCCGTCGCAGCCACCAGCGCCTTGGGCCTGGGCTTGGCGATTTTGGGGGCGCTGGTCGGTGGGCTGTTGCTCAACCTCATGCCCTGCGTGTTTCCGGTGCTGGCCATCAAAGTGCTGGGCTTTGCGCAAGGCCACACCGCACAGGCCCAGCACCGCAGCGCTGGGCTGGCCTACACCCTGGGTGCGGTGCTGTCCTTCATGTTGCTCGGTGGTCTGATGTTGGCCCTGCGCGCTGCGGGTGAACAGCTGGGCTGGGGCTTTCAGCTGCAATCGCCCCCGGTCGTGGCCGGCCTGGCCCTGTTGTTCACGGTGCTGGGCCTGAACCTGGCGGGGGTGTTCGAGTTTGGACAGATGCTGCCCAGCCAACTGGCCACATGGCAAAGCCGCCACCCCACGGTGAACGCCGGTTTGTCGGGCGTGCTGGCGGTGGCCGTGGCCTCGCCCTGCACGGCCCCCTTCATGGGCGCTTCGCTGGGGCTGGCGATCGCCTTGCCCGCGTGGCAGGCACTGGCGGTGTTTGCCGCCATGGGCGTGGGCATGGCCCTGCCGTATCTGTTGGCCAGCTGGTGGCCGGTCCTGGCCCGTGCCTTGCCGCGCCCCGGGGCCTGGATGCACACCTTCCGCCAGGCCATGGCGTTTCCGATGTTCGCCACCGTCATCTGGTTGTTGTGGGTGCTGGGCCAGCAAACCGGCATCGATGGGGTCAGCGGCCTGCTGGCCTTGCTGCTGACCGTGGCCTGGCTGGCCTGGGCCCTGGGCCTCAAGGGCCGCACGCGTGGGGTCATGGGCGGGCTGGCCCTGGCCACCTTGCTGTGGCTGGGCACCCAATGGCTGCCCTTGGCCATGCGCGAAACCCCCAGCCAGGCAAACGCGGCCCAGCCGGCCCCCAACGCCAACGACCCCAGCCCGTGGCAAACCTGGACTGCATCTGGACAGCAGGCCCAACTGGCCGCAGGTCGCCCGGTGTTTGTGGATTTCACCGCCGCCTGGTGCGTGACCTGCCAGTACAACAAGAAAATCACCCTGGCCGATCCCCGCGTGCTGTCCGATTTCGCAGCCCGTCAGGTGGTGCTGATGCGGGCCGACTGGACCCGGCGCGATCCGGCCATCACCCAGGCCCTCACCGCACTGGGCCGCAGCGGCGTGCCGGTTTACGCCCTGTTTGCACCCGGTCAGGCCCCCGTGCTTTTGTCCGAATTGCCCAGTGTGGCCGACGTGCAAAGCGCCTTGCAGGGGCTGCCTGCCCGTTGAGCCTTGTGCCTGCTGTCGCCGAAAAACCCCTTGGCGGCCTGCCACAATAAGGCCATGAGCTCTTTCGCCCCCCTCCAGAACGACACTTTCCTGCGCGCCTGTCTGCGCCAGGCCACCGACCACACCCCCGTCTGGCTCATGCGCCAGGCCGGGCGCTACCTGCCCGAGTACTGCGCCACCCGCGCCAAGGCCGGCAGCTTCATGGGCCTGGCCACCCACGTCGATTACGCCACCGAAGTCACCCTGCAGCCCTTGGAGCGCTATCCACTCGATGCATCCATCCTGTTTTCCGACATCCTCACCGTGCCCGACGCCATGGGCCTGGGCCTGTCCTTCGCCCAGGGCGAAGGCCCACGTTTTGAGAAAAACGTGCGCGACGAAGCGGCCGTGGCCGCGCTGGCCGTGCCCGACATGAACAAGCTGCGCTATGTGTTCGATGCGGTCACCTCCATCCGCAAGGCGCTGGGTGGCCGTGTGCCCCTGATCGGCTTTTCCGGCAGCCCCTGGACGCTGGCGTGCTACATGGTCGAAGGCGCCGGCTCGGACGACTACCGCCACGTCAAAACCCTGATGTACAGCCGCCCGGACCTGATGCACCGCATCTTGCAGATCAACGCCGACGCCGTGGCCCTGTACTTGAACACCCAGATCGAGGCCGGCGCCCAGGCCGTCATGGTCTTTGACAGCTGGGGCGGCGTGCTCGCCGATGGCGCCTTCCAGCAGTTCTCCCTGGCCTACACCGCCCGCGTGCTGGGCCAATTGAAGACCGAGCACAACGGCCAGCGCATTCCCAGCATCGTCTTCACCAAAGGTGGCGGCCTGTGGTTGCCCGAGATGGCCGGCCTGAACTGCGACGTGCTGGGCCTGGACTGGACCATGAACCTGGGGCGCGCGCGCGCCCTGGTGGGCGGCGAGGTCGGGGGCCCTGGCAAGGCGCTGCAGGGCAACATCGACCCGAACATCCTGTTCGCCCCGCCGGCGCAGATTGCCCAGGAAGTGCACCGGGTGCTCGACAGCTTTGGCCCGCCGCACACCGACCGGGCCACCACCGGCCCCACGCACATCTTCAACCTGGGCCACGGCATCAGCCAGTACACCCCGCCCGAGCATGTGAGCGC
>JAIXXW010000389.1 GCA_027490555.1 Comamonadaceae bacterium
CGTATTTGTGCACCAGCCCCTACGACGTGCGGCTGGCGCAAGAACGCTTTCCCAAAATCCACTTCCACCCGCTGCGCGAACACGCGGGCCTGGCCTTGGGCAGCGCGGGCTGAACCACACACCCAAGCATGGTTCACGATCGCAAAGGCCCCAAGGTGCAGACCCTGGGGCCTTGGGTTGGCAGCTTGAGGATGAATCCGTCAACGCGTCGCCAATCGATCGACAGGCTTGACCAGCAAAAAAGCAATGGGTGAGCACCAGTGGTGTCGCACCATGCGGGCGTAAACAGCGACATACCCCAGAGCCAAGGCCAAAAACAGCAACACGGAGGCCCAGGCCGAGTCGTACACCATGCTGGCAAGAACGACACTGGTCACCGTCATCAGGCCGATCAGCGCACCGGTGATGGAATTGCGCACGCCATTGCTGTAACCATTCAACCAACGGGCCACATAGCGACGTTTGACCAGGCTGTGAAAATGCAGGCGGTCGGGCATGCCGGGGTTTTCTTGGCGGATTCTCCGGCGATAGATGCTGAGCAAGACTTCGGTCACCGGGTGAACACACACCATCAAGGCAGCAAAGGCAGACACGCTGGGGTTGCGCTCGATCAGCAGCACAGCCACCCAGGCCAATGCAAAGCCAATGAAGTAAGAGCCCCCATCACCCAAAAAGAGTTTGCCAAGCGGCCAATTGACCCAGAAAAAGCCCCAAACGCACGCCGCCAGGACCAAAGACACACCCGCCAAGTCCTGGTCACCCACCTGCCAGGCGATCATGGCGTAACCCACGAAGGCCAGCGTGGACATGGTGCTGGCCAGGCCATTGAAGCCATCGATGATGTTGATGCTGTTGGCCACCCCGCCCACCGCAAAGGCGGTGAACAACACGGAGACCAGGGTCAGGGACAAGAGCCAGTCGATGCCCCAGATGTCGACCCGGCTGAGCGCATGGTCGGTGATCCACCAGGCCAGCAAGCCCGAGGCCATGGTAGCCACAAGGCGCTGCATGACCCCCACACGCTTGGTGATGTCTTCGGCCACACCAAAAACAAAAGCAGGCAGTCCTGCGAGCAAGATGGGCGTGAGCATGGCCTGCACACTGGGTGGCGCGTGAACCCACGCCACCACCAGCCCCAAGACAATGGGAATGCCACCCACTCGGGGGGTGGGTGCGGTGTGAAACTTTTGCACGCCGTCTGTGAGGTCCATGGTCAGGGCCCCGTGCCAACCCTTGGAGAGGACCAGCAGCACACACAGCAAAAAACTGCTGAAAAATCCCCAGGCCGAGGCTTGCAGCGCTGCTGTTTCAAAGAGGCCTTGGAGAGCGTACAGGGGGTTCATGGTCAGGCATGTGGGTGCTGAATCAACTCTGGGAAGAAATGAATCAACGCTATGAGAGGTTACAGGCTTTTCGCCAGCTGGTTTTGAGTGCGGCTATTTTCTGTGCAGATTCTTTGTCCTGGCTGGCGTTTCGCAGCGCTTGGCGGACGAAGACGAACAGCAACAATGCAAAACCTGCAGCCAAGGTGGCCACGATGGCGATCAGGGCCTTTTGGGGTTTCGATTTGCGCTCGGGCGGCTGTGCGGCGTCAAGGACCTGGATGACGGCGCCTTCACGGGATTCATCGACTTTGGCCATCTCAAACTGTTTGGCGAACAATTCGAACAGCGTTTCCTGGTATTTGAACTCACGGAACTTGGCAACATAGTCCCCCTGCCCTGCCACAGCGGAGGGCTCGTCTTTTTCTTGTTTGCTCAATTGGGCACGCAAATTGGCCAACTCGGTCAGGGCTTGCTTGAAATCGGGCGCGGTCTCGGCCAGGTAACCGCGCATGGCACCGATTTTGACCTCTTGGGCAGTCACTTGCGCCTTGAGGGCAGCCACGGCAGCAAGTGCCGATGAAGGGTTGGATTTGAGCACACTGCTGTTGACGCCGGTGGCACGCAAAGCTTGCTCGGCCAAGATCATTTTGTCTTTGACCAGGTTCAGCTGTTTCTCAAAAAAGGCGCGGCGCTGCTGCGCCTCGGTCACAGCCAAACGGGCCAACAATTTTTGCAACTCTTCCACATGGGCGTTGGCCAGATCGGCCGCAAATTGCGGGTCCTTGTCATCGGTCTGCACCGTGATCAAACCGTCTTTGCCGCTGCTGGCGCGGGTGTTGCCTGCCAATGCCTTGCGCGCATCCTCCTTGTATTTGGTTTGATAGCGTTCTTCCAATTTGAAACGCTCAACCAGCTGGTCTTGAATGCTGTTGCTTTTGATGAAGGCCAGGTATTGGTCGGCAGGGTTCTTCAGGCCCGCAGCGGCTCCCGCCAATCCACCCAAGCCGCCCAAGCTGGCCAACATGCTGGCGGCAGCGCTTTGCTGCTGTTGGGGCGGCAAAAACTTGACCGTGGCTGTGAAAGTGGGTGGTATGGCCAAGGTGATGCCCAAGGCCGCCACGCCCACCGCCAAAGGCCCGAGAATGAGCAGGCGCAGGTTGTCAACGATGGTCTGCAGCAGGTCAAGCAGGCTGATCTCGTCTTCGGCCTCTGGGAGTTGATGAGGGCTGTCGGTCATGTCAATTGCGCAAAGTGCGGATGGCGGCGGCACCCAAGCCCAGGTTGCTGAAAATCTGGGTCCAGTCGCGCAAAGCACGCACCAGGAAGTTGTAGCTGGTTTCTCGGTCGGCCTTGACGGGAACGATCAGGGTGTCACCCGGCATGACTTTGATGCTTTCAAATCTGTCAAAGAAGCCCGTGCTTTGGCGGCTGCGGATGGAGCCGTCTGCACGCAGCACAAAAGCGGCCTTGGGGTTGGCCTCTTCGGTGGGATCGGCCGCCTTGATGAGGTCGCCCAAGGTGCGGTCAGGTTTGAAAATCATGCTGTTTTCATTGTTGACACTGCCGGCTGCCGACACAAAAGCGGGCAGACTGGGCACGACAAATGCGTCACCGTCTTCAAGCGGCAAGGCAGGCAAGGCCGCCTGCTGGATGCGCAGTGTCTCCGGCGACAAAGCATCGGTCGGCGCTTGGGCGAACAGCTCTGGGTCGAGTTCCAGGGACACACGGCCCTGACTGCGCATGGCTTTGAGCCGGTCGATTTGGGCGCGTTGCTGAGCCATCTGCTGTTGGTGCAATGCAGTCGCCTGGACTGCGCGGTCGGGGGTCAAATTGGCACTCAAAGTGGCAGACGCACTGGAAGCTTGGGCCTCGAGTCGACGAATGACTTGGTCCAGGTTTTTTTGCTGTTGCTGTCGCACCGATTCGCGGGTGAATTCGGCCCCGAACAAATAAGCCTGTGGCGTGATGCCACCCACCCGGGCCAGCAGTTGGGGCAAGGTTTCGCCCGGCTTGATGGTGTAGATGCCCGGAACCCTGACCTCGCCGCCAATGCGCACAAACTGGGTGCGTCTGGACATGGGCACCGGCACGTCGTTGACACTGAAGACGGTCACCACGTCGCCGGGCATGAGGGTCAGGTTGTGTTGGGGGTCTTTGTCGATGATGGCCTTGCGCAGGTTGAATGTCAGCAAAGTGGTTTTGACTTCTTGGGGGTCCAGGCGTTCAATCGCGGCGTAGTCCCAATTGACTTCCTGCAACAGGTTCTTGACGTCGTTGATGACGCGTGCGCCAGCGATGTTTTCGGGGTCCCTGAGCTGGACCAGCCCGTTCTTGCGGACAAAATAATCGCTCTGGATCAGCGCCTGGGGTTCGTGGATCAGGTCTGAAATCCGCATGCCGCTGTTGAAGCTGTAACGCAGGGGAGCGGCCACATTGCCCCGCAAAGTGACGGCGTTGGCAAACTGGGGGCTGATGCCAAACAGGGTGAGGACATCGCCGTCTTGCAGGGTTTGCTGCAGGCCCTGGGCATTGAGCACGATTTCCTGCACCTGCCGGGGCAGATTCTGCTGGGGTGCCACGCGTTCAAGCAGCGCTTTTTGGGGCGTCGTGAGTGCCGACAAGCCGCCGCCCAATTGCAGGATGGACTGGATGGTGTTGCCCGGCTTGAGTTCGTAGATGGCCTGGTGGTCGGTGGCGCCGGTGAGCGCCACCCGAGGACCGGCAGGCGGGATCATGATGACATCACCCGGCTGCAGGCGGACGTCTTTGGATTTGTCCCCCTGGGCAATAAAGTCGTACAAATCGAGCGTGGTGATGGCCTGGCCACCGCGCTTGAGTTGGATGCTGCGCATGCTGCCATTGGGCCCCGGGCCACCGCTGGCAAACACCGCATTGACCAAAGTCGACAGGCTGCTGAGGTTGTAGGTGCCCGGCTGCTGGGCCTGGCCGACCACATACACCGTGATGCCGCGCAACTTGCCCAAGCTGGCGCTGAGGCTGACGTTGTTGAACACCGTGCCGACATGTTTTCTCAACGTGGCTTCGAGGTCTTTGACCTGCACACCACTGAGTTGCAGGGTCCCGACTTTGGGCAAGGTGATCTGCCCGTTGCGGTCGATGGTCTGGCTGTCGGCATAGTCAAAGCTGCCCCAAATGCGGATGCGCACCTCGTCGCCTTGGCCGAGGACATACTCGGCCGCAGGAGGCGCAGCCGAATCTGGGGCATAAGCCTGGGGTGAATCAAACAGGTTGCTGCCATAGTGAGGCAAGAGGACACCAGTACCCGCCTGCACAAAGCGCTGAAACTGGCTGAGGGTCTGGATTCTGGGGGTGCGCTGGGCTGAGATGGCAGTGACTGAGGCCTCGGCGGTGCCGGCATCTCGACCTTGCGGCATGGCGGGGGTTTGCCCCAAACCCATGGGCTGAGGTATCCCGACAGGGGGAGTTGCCAACAAGGAACCCGGCGAGCCCGCCGCAAGGCCTGAGGCCATGGGCAGACCGGAACCCGCACCACCCCCCCAGCCTAAAGCCGCAGGCGCTGCCACAGGGGCGACCACCTGAGCTTGTGCCATGACTGGCCAGCCAGGCGCCGCTATGGCCAGCCAACAGCCTGCAAGTGCAGTTTTCGAATATCGGAAGAATTTGACGAACATGCGCTGGATGGGCTTGAGGGCGTTTCAGTTCAAACAAGCCACAACAAGGTTGTCATTGACCAGAAGCACCATACAAATTGCCATGGGTGAATTCACTTTGAATGAATTAAAAAATTTTAATTTTTGAATTATAGATTGTAAACAATATGTAACTTAAGGGGCTGGCGTATTTCTG
Source organism: Comamonadaceae bacterium (assembly GCA_027490555.1). Taxonomy (GTDB): domain Bacteria; phylum Pseudomonadota; class Gammaproteobacteria; order Burkholderiales; family Burkholderiaceae_C; genus Limnohabitans_A. The sequence goes on from JAIXXW010000389.1 coordinate 5,154, forward strand.
CTTTGAGACTTTTGCGCTGGTGTCTTGTGTCCCTTGTGGGCGCATGAAAACGGCCCTTGATTGCTCGGTGTGAGTGCAAGTCACAGCGTCGCCGAAGACCCAAACCGACGGTCTCGACCGGCAAACCAGACAATCGCTTCGTGCAAGCGGGCAGGCGAAAAATCGGGCCACAGGTCGTCCGTGAAGAACAGCTCGGCATAAGCCGCTTGCCAGAGCAAGAAGTTGCTGACGCGTGACTCGCCACCGGTGCGGATCAGCAGGTCGACCTCGGGGGCATAGGCGGTGCTGAGATGGGCGGCCAGGGCTTCCTCGGTGAGTTGGTGCAGCGTTTGGTCGGGGTTCGCCTGTTGCCAGGCCTGGCTGGCTTGGACCAGGTCCCAGCGCCCTCCGTAGTTGGCGCATACCGTGAGGGTGATGCGTGTGTTGTTGGCTGTTTGCGCCTCGGCCCGGGCGATGAGTTCTTGCAATGAGCTTGCAAAACGGCTTCTGTCGCCCACCACTTTCAGGCGCACACCGTTTTGGTTCATGTTGTCGACTTCTTTTTTCAGATAACTGTTGAACAGGCTCATGAGGCTTGAAACCTCCTCAGCAGGGCGTTTCCAGTTTTCTGTGCTGAAGGCAAAGATGCTGAGGTAGGCCACACCCATCTCTGAACAGGCTTGGACGATGGCGCGCACCCGCTTGGCCCCGGCAGCGTGACCCATGGCTGGGGGCATGAATCTCTTTTGCGCCCAGCGCCGGTTGCCATCCATGATGATGGCAATGTGCTGAGGAAGATTCGCGGGGGCTTGGCTGGAAGACAAAGGGATGGACCGCAAAAGGCGAAAAAGAGCTCAGTGGCTGGCGTCGATTTGGTGGTGCTCAAGTTGCACCACCATGGGGCGCCCCAGGATTTCGAGCAAAACGGCCACCCTTTTGCTGGACACACTGTGGACAAGGCCCTCGATACCGCCCAGGGCGGAGTGTTTGAGGCGCACAGATTGACCGGCCTTGAGATTGCTGAGCTCTTGGAGGGTGGCATGCTGGCGGTCTTGTTCGAGTTGTCGAATCCGGTCCACCAGTTCGTTGTGGATTTGCGCAGGCTCGGATCCGAAGCGCACGACGGTGGTGATGCCTTGGGTGCTGCGCACTGCAGAGATGCTTTGCCCGGGCTTTCCGGGTTTGAACAGGATGTAGCGTGGAAACATGGGCTCAAAAAGCGCCACAGGACCTTGCTCGGTTTTTTTGAATTTTTTATACAAGGGCAGGTAAACGTCGAAGGCTTGCCTTGTCAGATGGAATTGAGCAATGGTTTCCTGTCGGGGCTTGGTGTAGGCCAGGTACCAGCGGTCAAAGAAGGATGGGGCCATCCAGAGGGCTTCTGGCTTTGGCGAGTTGGTCATCATGCAAACTTTTTCAAAAAAGAACTACTTTACGGTCTGCTGGCTCTGAGTGACGAAGCTGTGATAATTATGAGTCCAATAATTTTATTATTTATGAATAATTTATATTTTTTATTATGTTTTTTGGCTTTGTCTTGGATTCCCAGGGGTGTGCAAGCCCAGTCACCCGTTCAGACCAACGTAACAACAGGGGCCAGCGTGCCTTACACCCCAAGCTGGACTGCTCGGCATTATTTGCAGTGGCTGGGCGATCATGCGGCCTTGCCCTTGACGGGCAGCCATTGGCCCTTACCCGCTGCAGCGGTCAGGCAGGCACTGGACCAGATGGCCCCCACAGCAGCCGATGCGCAGGTGCAGGCCGCCCGCGACCATGTGCTCCAAGAGCTGGACATGGCGCAGAACCACGCGCGTGGGCAGCTGCATTTGCGCTCGGCGTCTGAAGGGCTCCATGGTTATGGCGAAAACTACACGCCAGGCAGCAGTGCGCAGCTGAGCTCGGCCGAGTTGCGCCACTCTGGGGGTGCAGTGTCGATGGCAGGTCGCTTGGGGGTGAGGGTGGAAGCCAGCCCTAATTCGCTGCAGTCACAGTTCAGTGGCGCAGGTAAAGAGGGCGAGTTTCAGGCGCGGCCCGATGGCAGCGCGGCGGTGTTGGGCTTTGGCGGCTGGAACGTGCAGGCGTTTTCGCACCGCCAGTGGTGGGGCCCGGGCTGGCAGAGCAGTTTGGTGAGTGGGCACAACAACCCGTCCTGGACGGGTGCGGGCATACAGCGGGCCAGTGTGGCCCCTTCGGTCAGCGCATGGTTGCGCTGGATGGGGCCCTGGAACCTCGATATCTTTGTGGCCAAGGCCCAAGACCCCCGCGTGGTGGAGCAGCAGCCTCAGGGATTTTGGTTTTCGGGCATGCGCTTGACCCTGAAACCCCAGTCTTGGCTGGAGGTGGGTCTGAGCCGTGGGCTGCAGACGGGCGGCGCCGGGCGGCCCAGCGGCGTGAAGAACTTTGCCAAGTCATTCTTTGGGCAAGAACTCAACAAAAATCCGGAGGACACGTTCACCGACAGCAGCGGACAAATAGCAGGTTATGACGTGCGGGCGCGTTGCCCCAGATCTTGGACTGGCCTGCTCGGGTCGTGCGCCGCTTACACCCAGTGGATGGGCGAGGATGCGGCGGGCAAAGGGATACCTCTGCCGTTCAAGTTCATGAGCCTGTGGGGCGTGGAGACCACGTATGGCCAGGGCCAGTACCGCGTGTTTGCGGAATGGGCCAACACCAACGCTTACAGCTTGCCGTGGGACACCAAAGATCAATTTCCCGGTTATGTGAATGGCGTGTACCGCCAGGGCTACACACAAGGCAGCCGCTGGGCCGGATCGGCGCAAGGCTCGGGCTCAGAGGTGTTGACTGTGGGCTGGATGGATGCGGCGCGTCAGCGCATGGTGAAGCTGCATGCGGGCAAGGTACACACCAGTCTGGGCGCCTATGACCCGCGCGTGAGTGCGCCACGCGGGGATCTGTGGGGCTTGAGCGCCAGCCAGGTGTTGTCGTGGAAGGGCATGCGCCTGACCCCGGAATTGGCCTACACCGAGTTGTCAGAGGGTCAGGACCAACGGGCCAACCAACGCAAAAGCCTGCGAGTCGGAATGGTGGTGGCTGCAACGCTTTGACGAACCCGTTCTGCTGAGACAATGGACTCTTCCGGGCCACAGGCCCGATTCATTGGACACAGGCGCCTGCGGGCGGTAGGGCATGACTGGGCACAGCGAGTTGCATTGGAGCGAAAACGGCGAGGCCCGATCGGCTGTGTGGCGCATGGATGCGGGTGCGGTGATGCCGAAAAAGGTGGTCGTGGCCGATGACACGCTGACGGCCGATGCGGCGCACCGGCTGGCGTGCGCGGGCACCGGCCTGCTGTGGCGCGGCGACTTCCACAATGCACGGCAGCTGTTGCAGGCCATGGCGCGGCGCACCGACAAGCCCCCCAAGAACCGGGGCGGCCAAGCCTCTGCCCCTGCGGGCGTGGCCCCTGTGCCCGGGGCGGCCTTCCATGCCCACCGCCAGGCCCAGTCGCAGCGCAACCGGGTGTTGAACGCGCTCTTGGTCGAACTCGATGGCGGCTATGGGATGGCCTTGCGCCGTGCGCCCGATGTGCGCCAGGCCTGTGCGCAGGCCTTTGGCCCGGCCGATGGACACGCCTCGGTGATGTCGCTGCGCAGCCTGCAAGGCGCGGTGGGCGCTTTCGAGTGGCGCAAACATGGCGTGGAGGTGCCCGCTTTGGGTGAAGGCCTGCGGATACACCCGCACTACGGGGTGTTTTCGCCGGTGCGGGGCGAGTATGTGGCCTTGGTGGCCCAAGCCCCGCTGCCAGCGGCGCTGAAGGCGCAGCCGCTGGCCTTTGATGTGGGGGTGGGCACCGGCGTTTTGTCGGCGGTGCTGGCCCGCCGGGGCGTGGCCCAGGTGGTGGGCAGCGACCTGTCCGAGCGGGCCCTGGCCTGTGCGCGCGACAACCTGCAGCGCCTGGGCCTGCACCACCAGGTGCAGCTGGTGCAGGCCGATTTGTTCCCACCGGGCCGGGCGGCTTTGGTGGTGTGCAACCCGCCCTGGTTGCCGGCACGCCCGCTGGGTGTGCTGGACCAGGCCGTGTACGACGAAGGCAGCCAGATGTTGAAAGGCTTTTTGGCGGGCCTGCGCGAACACCTGTGCGAAGGCGGCGAGGGCTGGCTGATTTTGTCGGACCTGGCCGAGCACCTGGGGCTGCGCAGCCGCGCGGCGCTGCTGGGCTGGGTGGCCGATGCGGGGCTGGTGGTGCTGGGGCGGCTGGACACCCGGCCGGTGCATGCCAGGGCGCAAGACCGCACCGACGTGCTGCACACCGCCCGCGCGGCCGAAGTCACCTCGCTGTGGCGGCTGGGCGCTGCGGGCTGATGGCGCCGCTGGGCCTGGGCTTCAGACCTTGCTGAAGTCGGGTTTGCGTTTGGCCATGAAGGCGCCGAAGGCTTCTTTGGCGGCGGGCTCGCGCAGCATGCGGCCAAAGCTTTGGCCTTCTTCGTCCATCCTCTGC
>JAIXXW010000335.1 GCA_027490555.1 Comamonadaceae bacterium
CGTCAACGAACAGGTCACCCACGACCAGTTGATCGCCGCCATCCATGCCGCGCCCACCCAGGGCTTGTTGCGCGATGCGGTGTTGTTCGACATTTACCGACCCAAAGCCGAGGCCTCAGCGGCCATGGGCACGGGCGACAAGAGCCTGGCGGTCCGTTTGACGCTGCACAGCGACGAGGCGACCCTGACCGATGCCCAGATCGACACGGCGATGGCGGCGGTGATGGACCAGCTGGCGCGCGAGTTGGGCGCCCGTTTGCGTGCCTGAATGCGGTCTTCACCTGGAACGGATGCGCCCATGCAAATCAGCTTTGAAACCCTGGAAACCCCGGCACTGACCAAGGCCCAGCTGGCCGATTTGCTGTTCGAGCAGATCGGCTTGAACAAGCGCGAGTCCAAGGACATGGTGGACGCGTTTTTTGACCTGATCGTCGACAGCTTGATTGCCGGCAAGGATGTCAAGATTTCCGGTTTTGGGAACTTCCAGATCCGCACCAAGGCCGCGCGCCCCGGTCGCAATCCCCGCACCGGAGAATTGATCCCGATTGACGCACGTCGTGTGGCGACTTTCCATGCCAGCCATAAACTCAAGGCCCTGATCCAGGGTGATGGCTTGGAAGAGCACGGCGCCTAGCGCCGCCTGGCCACCGGATCAGGCTTGTGGGAAGGCGTTTTGTATGCTGTTCAAATTCAAGTCCAAGGCTTGCAGTGACCTGATCATGCTGGAGGGCGATGCGCGGCGCTTGCTGCGGATCATGCGGGGTGAAGACCCTGTCAAAGGGATTTTTCTCGTCAGGGATTTGCCGCAGGTGATCGGCCAGCTGGAAACCGCGGTGGCCGAGGACGAGGCCTTGCGCCGACAGCTGGCCGAAAAAGCCCGGCTCGAAGGGGTGGCGCCAGAGGCTCAGGAGGCTTCGGCCGAGGGCGTCAGCCTGGCTCGCCGCGCGGCCCCCATGCTCAAACTGCTGCGCCAGAGCCTCTCACAAGAGGCCGATGTGGTCTGGGGGGTGTGAGCCTGCTGCAGGCTGCGGCCCTGCTCATGGCCGAAAGAAGGGGCCCGACAGTTTCGAGCCGGCTTTGAGTTGCCGCTTGGCAAACCAGCCCTGGTTCATCTCGAGCACAAAGCGAACGGGCTTTTCCGAGCAGTGCGAATCGTCGCTCAGGGGCTTCATGTCGGCGATGTTGACGATGGTGCCGTTGTCCGCCAAAAAGGCCGCCGACAGGGGGATCAGGGTGTTGCGCATCCAGAAGCACTGGACCGAAGCCTGCTCAAACACAAACAGCATGCCTTCGTGCTGGGGCATGTCCTTGCGCCACATCAGGCCGATTTGCCGCTGCTCGGGCGTCTGTGCCAGCTGGACATCCAGCACATGCATGCCCGCCTGCAATTGGGCTCTGGGCAGGTTCAGCTGCGGGCCCGGCTGCGCCCAGGCATTCAGGGCCATCAGGGCCATGCCCCAGGCGCACGCCAGGGGCCGCGCTCGGCACATCAGCCAGTTCATCGGGGTGGACAAAGTCATGGTGGGGGGCAATTTGCTGCTGCGGACAAAGCCGTAGGATAACGCCTGGCGCGCGCCGGGTCGCCAGACCCGCTCGGGAGGACAAAAGCCCTCAGGCGGGATCGGTCTTGGGCGTGGGCTGCTCGGCCGCCTGGGCTTGGCCGGGGCTGTCTTCGGTGCGGATGTTGGTCGCCATCAGGCCTTTGCTGCCTTCGGTCAGCTCGAAACTGACACGCGCACCTTCCTTCAGGGTCTTGAATCCCTCGGCCTGAATCGCTGAAAAGTGGGCGAACGCGTCGGGCCCACCGCCGTCGGGCTGGATGAATCCAAAACCTTTGGCATCGTTGAACCATTTGACGGTACCGTGGGTCATTCGGTGTCTCCAAAATGAGGCCTCAGTGTGGTTCGCGCTTGTCAATTCTGTCAATGTGAGGTTTTCCCCAATTCCGAACAGGATGACCAACCTGCCTGAGGACTTTTGTCGCCGCACGCGTTCAGATCGCCCAAAGCGTCGATAGAATGAATTCATGGCAACGAAAAAACCTGCTCCCCCCACGCTGCCGACCGTGACGCCCCGCCCCTCCGATGGGGGCGATTCGGTGGTCCTGGAACGCCGTGCCCAGAAAATTGAACCGCCCCAGATGTACCAGGTGGCGATGTTGAACGACGACTACACGCCCATGGAATTCGTGGTCTTGGTGATTCAGGAGTTTTTCGGCAAGGACCGCGAATCGGCAACCCAGATCATGCTCAAGATCCACCTGGACGGCAAAGGCGTCTGCGGGGTCTACTCCCGTGACGTGGCCGCCACCAAGGTGGACCAGGTGCTGGACGCGGCCAAGCAGGCAGGGCATCCGCTGCAATGTGTCAGCGAGCCCATTGAATAGTGGCCCAAGCACCCCACATCCTCTATACCCATTTAGCAAGGCAAAAGGAAATCACATGATCGCGCAGGAACTGGAAGTCAGCTTGCACATGGCCTTCGTCGAGGCCCGCCAGCAGCGCCATGAATTCATCACGGTCGAGCACCTGCTGCTGGCCTTGCTGGACAATCCCAGCGCCGCCGAGGTGCTGCGGGCGTGCGCCGCCAACGTCGACGATTTGCGCAAGGCCTTGGGCAATTTCATCAAGGACAACACCCCGCAGGTGGCCGGCACCGAAGAGGTGGACACCCAGCCCACGCTGGGCTTTCAGCGCGTGATCCAGCGGGCCATCATGCACGTGCAGTCCACCGGCAGCGGCAAAAAGGAAGTGACCGGTGCCAATGTGCTGGTGGCCATCTTTGGCGAAAAGGACTCGCACGCCGTGTACTACCTGCACCAGCAGGGCATCACGCGCTTGGATGTGGTCAATTTCATCGCGCACGGCATCCGCAAGAGCGACCCGCCAGAGGCCAGCAAGTCGTCCGAGAACCCCTCGGGCAGCGACAACGAGGAGGGCGGGCAGGGCGCTGAGCGCAATGAAAAAGCCTCCCCGCTGGAGCAGTACACCAACAACCTGAACCAGGCGGCCAAGGACGGCAAGATCGACCCGCTGATCGGTCGCGAGTACGAGGTCGAGCGCACCATCCAGATCCTGTGCCGCCGCCGCAAGAACAACCCGCTGTTGGTGGGCGAGGCCGGTGTGGGCAAAACCGCCATCGCCGAGGGCCTGGCCTGGCGCATCACCCAGGGCAGCGTGCCCGAGATCCTGGCCGAGGCCACGGTGTATTCACTCGACATGGGGGCCTTGCTGGCCGGCACCAAATACCGGGGCGATTTCGAGCAACGCCTCAAAGGCGTGCTCAAGTCGCTCAAGGACAAGCCCCATGGCATCTTGTTCATTGACGAGATCCACACCCTGATCGGCGCCGGTGCGGCTTCGGGCGGCACGCTCGACGCGTCCAACCTGCTCAAGCCCGCGCTGTCCAGTGGCCAGCTCAAGTGCATTGGCGCGACCACCTTCACCGAGTACCGTGGCATTTTCGAAAAAGACGCCGCGCTCTCGCGCCGTTTCCAGAAAGTCGATGTGGTCGAGCCCACCGTGTCCGAGACGGTGGACATCCTCAAGGGCCTCAAGAGCCGTTTTGAGGACCACCACAGCGTCAAGTACACCGTGGCGGCTTTGCAGGCCGCCGCCGAGTTGTCGGCCAAGTTCATCAACGACCGCCAGTTGCCCGACAAGGCCATCGATGTGATCGACGAAGCCGGTGCCGCCCAGCGCATCCTGGCGGCCTCCAAACGCAAGAAGACCATCGGCAAGACCGAGATCGAGGACATCGTGGCCAAGATCGCCCGCATTCCGCCCGCCAACGTGTCCAACGACGACCGCAGCAAGCTGCAGACCATCGAGCGCGACCTCAAATCGGTGGTGTTCGGGCAGGACAAGGCGCTCGAGGTGCTGGCCTCGGCCGTCAAGATGGCCCGCTCGGGGCTGGGCAAGACCGACAAGCCGATTGGCTCCTTCTTGTTCTCCGGCCCCACCGGTGTGGGCAAGACCGAGGCGGCCAAGCAGCTGGCCTACATCATGGGCATTGAGTTGATCCGCTTTGACATGTCCGAGTACATGGAGCGCCACGCCGTCAGCCGCCTGATCGGCGCGCCCCCCGGCTATGTGGGCTTTGACCAGGGCGGTCTCCTGACCGAGGCCGTCAGCAAGAAACCGCACTGCGTGCTGCTGCTCGACGAGATCGAGAAAGCCCATCCGGACATCTTCAATGTGCTGCTGCAGGTGATGGACCATGGCACCCTGACCGACAACAACGGGCGCAAGGCCGACTTCCGCAACGTGATCATCATCATGACCACCAACGCGGGTGCCGAGACCATGAACAAGGCCACCATCGGCTTCACCAACCCGCGCCAGGCGGGCGACGAGATGGGCGACATCAAGCGCCTGTTCACGCCCGAATTCCGCAACCGTTTGGACGCCATCGTCAGCTTCAAGCCCCTCGACGAGCAGATCATCTTGCGCGTGGTCGACAAGTTCCTGCTGCAACTGGAGACCCAGCTCGGCGAGAAGAAGGTCGAGGTCACCTTCACCGATGCGCTGCGCAAGCACCTGGCCAAAAAGGGCTTCGATCCGCTCATGGGCGCGCGCCCCATGCAGCGCCTGATCCAGGACATGATCCGCAAGGCGCTGGCCGACGAGCTGCTGTTCGGGCGCCTGACCGACGGTGGCCGCCTGACGGTCGATCTGGACGACAAGAACGAGGTGTTGTTGGACATCACCCCGATCGCCAAGAAAGACGGCCGCAGTTCCCGCTCGGAGCCGGCCGAGCCGGAAGAGGCCACCGCCGGCTAAGCCCAGAAGGCTTCCAGCATGAAAAAAGGCCCTGCGGGGCCTTTTTTCATGGCGCGTGCGCCCCAGCTTGCAAGCGGGGGCTCATTTGCGTTTGCTGCCCCCCAGCAATCCGCCCAGGACACCCCGGACGATTTCGCGCCCCAGTGCCGAGCCGACGGTGCGCACTGCACTTTTCAAGACCAATTGCGCCACGCCGTCGCGCTGGCCACCCCGGGGCCCCTGGCTGCCAAACAGCACATCCGACAGACCGCCCATCAGCTTGCCGCCGGTGGCCGAATCCTGGCCCGCAGCCGTACCGGCCTGGCCCGCAGGCGTGCCGGCCTGGCCCGCACCCTTGATTTTTTCATAGGCCGACTCGCGGTCCAGGGCTTGCTCGTAGACGCCCGACACCAGGGAGTTTTGCATCAGCGATTGACGTTGAGCGGGTGTGATGGGCCCGAGCTGGCTGCCGGGGGGCAACACAAACACCCGCTCGGTCTCGCAGGGGCGGCCTTTGGCGTCCAAAAAACTGACCAGGGCTTCACCGACGGCCAGCTCGGTGATGGCGGCCTCGATGTTGAGACCTGCCTTGGGGCGCATGGTTTGCGCCGTGGCGGCCACGGCTTTTTGGTCGCGTGGGGTGTAGGCACGCAGGGCGTGCTGCACCCGGTTGCCCAGCTGGCCGAGCACGCTGTCGGGGATGTCGAGCGGGTTCTGGGTGACGAAATAGACCCCCACGCCCTTGGAGCGGACCAGGCGCACCACCAGCTCGATGCGCTCGATCAGGGCCGCCGGCGCATCCTTGAACAGCAGGTGCGCCTCGTCAAAGAAATACACGAGCTTGGGTTTTTCCGGATCGCCGATTTCGGGCAGCACCTCGAACAGTTCGGACAGCATCCAGAGCAAAAAAGTGGCATAAAGGCGTGGCGCGTTCATCAGTTTGTCGGCCGCCAAAATGTTCACCACGCCCAGGCCTTGCGCGTCGGTTTGCATGAAGTCTTCGATGTTGAGCATGGGCTCGCCAAAGAATTGGTCACCGCCTTGGCTCTCGATTTGCAGCAGGCCGCGCTGGATGGCGCCGATACTGGCCGCGCTGATGTTGCCGTACTCGGTGGTGAAATTCTTGGCGTTGTCGCCCACATGCTGCAGCATGGCGCGCAGGTCTTTCATGTCCAGCAACAGCAAGCCGTTGTCGTCGGCGATCTTGAACACGAGGTTGAGCACCCCGGCCTGGGTGTCGTTCAGGCCCAGCATGCGCGTCAACAGCAAGGGGCCCATGTCCGAGATGGTCGCCCGCACCGGGTGCCCTTGCTCGCCGAACACATCCCACAGCGTGGTCGGGCAGGCCATCGGGGTCTGCAGGGGCAGACCGCGCTCTTTGAGCACGGTGGCCAGTTTCTCGCCGATTTTTCCCACCTGGCTGATGCCGCTGAGGTCGCCTTTGACGTCGGCCATGAAAACCGGCACCCCCAGGCGCGAGAAGTTTTCGGCCATGGTTTGCAAGGTCACGGTTTTGCCCGTGCCGGTGGCCCCGGTGATCAGGCCATGGCGGTTGGCCAGGCCTGGCAAGAGGTGGCATTGGACCCGCGCGTTTTGGGCCATCAGCATCGGTTCGCTCATTTTCGATTGCCTCGTGTGGGTGAAAAGTAAAATTCAGCCTCAAGGTTAAATCAACTCGTGAGGAATTTTCGATGGCAGGCCACAGCAAATGGGCAAATATTCAGCACCGAAAGGGGCGCCAGGACGAAAAACGCCAACGCATCTGGACCCGTGTGGTCCGCGAAATCATGGTGGCTGCGCGCACCGGTGGGGGTGATGCCGGGGCCAATCCGCGTTTGCGGCTGGCCATCGAAAAGGCCAAGGCGGCCAACATGCCCGCCGACACCATCAAGCGCAATGTGGACAAGGCCACCGGCAACCTTGAAGGCGTGAGTTACGAGGAAATCCGCTACGAAGGCTACGGCATTGGCGGGGCAGCCGTGATCGTGGACACCATGACCGACAACCGCGTGCGCACCGTGGCCGAAATGCGCCATGCTTTCAGCAAGCATGGCGGCAACCTGGGCACCGAGGGTTCTGTGGCCTTCCAGTTCAAGAGCTGCGGCCAGCTGATTTTTGCCCCCGGAACCCCTGAAGACACTGTGCTGGAGCTGGCTTTGGAGGCGGGGGCCGAGGACGTGATCACCGACGAGGAGGGGGCCATCGAGGTGCTGACCGCACCGGCAGATTTTGAAGCGGTGAAAAATGCCCTGGAGGCCGCTGGCCTGGTCGCCGACATGGCCGAGGTGACGATGCGCCCTGAAAATACCGTCACGCTCAGCGGGGAGGACGCTGTCAAAATGCAAAAATTGCTGGATGTCCTGGAAGATCTGGACGATGTGCAAAACGTTTTTCACAATGCCGAGATAGCAATTTAAGGAAATTTGATGAAAGTATTGGTAGTCGGCAGTGGGGGGCGTGAACACGCGATGGCCTGGAAACTGGCGCAATCGCCCAAAATCCAGCAGGTGTATGTGGCCCCCGGCAATGGGGGAACAGCCCGGGACCCGAATCTGATCAATGTGCCGATCACCGATGGGGTGGCCTTGCGGCAGTGGGCCATCGAGCACCAGATCGGACTGACCTTGGTCGGCCCGGAGGCCCCCTTGGCTGCGGGCATGGTGGACGACTTTCGCGCCCACGGACTGCGCATTTTTGGCCCCACCCAAGCGGCCGCCCAGCTCGAGAGCTCCAAGGCCTTTTCCAAGGCCTTCATGCAGCGGCACGGCATCCCCACGGCCGCGTTTGAAACCTTCTCCGATGCGGCCCTGGCCCATGCCTATGTCGAGCGCCAGGGCGCACCCATCGTGGTCAAGGCCGATGGCCTGGCGGCGGGCAAAGGCGTGGTGGTGGCCATGAGCCTGCAAGCGGCCCACGAGGCGATCGACTTCATGCTCTTGGACAACACCCTGGGCGTGGCGCACAACGCGGGCGGTGCGCGCGTGGTGATCGAAGAATTCCTGGAAGGCGAGGAAGCCAGTTTCATGGTGCTGTGCGATGGCCACAACGTGGCGGCCTTGGCCACCAGCCAGGACCACAAACGCCTGCTCGACGGTGACCAAGGGCCCAACACGGGCGGCATGGGGGCCTATTCCCCGGCACCGGTGGTCACCGCCGAGGTGCATGCGCGGGCCATGCGCGAGGTCATCTTGCCCACCATCCGGGGCATGGCCAAGGACGGCATCACCTACACCGGCTTTTTGTACGCGGGATTGATGATCGACCCCCAAGGCCGCATCAAGACCCTGGAATTCAATTGCCGCATGGGCGACCCGGAAACCCAGCCCATCTTGATGCGCCTGAAATCGGATTTGCTGGATGTGTTGCTGGCCGCCACCAGCGGTCAACTCGACGCCTTCGAGATGGAATGGGACCGCCGTGTGGCCCTGGGCGTGGTCATGGCCGCAGCGGGCTACCCCCTGAACCCGCGCAAGGGCGATGCCATCACGGGCCTGCCCGCAGACAGCGACGATGCCATGGTGTTCCATGCCGGCACCACCGACCAAGAAGGGCAGATCCTGACTTCGGGCGGGCGTGTGCTGTGCGTCACGGCGCTGGCCGATTCGGTCAAGCAGGCCCAGCAAAAGGCCTACCAGACCGCCAGCCCGATCGCCTTTGACGGCATGCAGATGCGCCGGGACATTGGCTTTCGTGCCATCAAACACTGAGGCTATTGACCAACATGCGCCATGAGCATCCGCACCCTGTCACATTCCAAGGCTCCCGTCTGGCCCGCTGGCTCCTGAAGCTGCTGGGCTGGCGGGTCGACTTTGAGGGCTTTCCGACCCGACAGGGGGTGGCCATCGTGTACCCACACACCAGCAACTGGGACTTTCCGATCGGCATGCTGGCCAAATGGGCGATGGGCGTTCCGGCCAATTTCTGGGGCAAGGAATCGCTGTTCAGATTTCCCTTGGTGGGTGCGTGGATGCGCTGGGTCGGCGGCATCCCGATTGACCGCAGTTCCTCCAAAGGCGTGGTCGGCCAGATGGTGCACGTCTTTGAACAGCACAAGCAGCAGGACCGCCTGCTCTGGCTGGGCCTGGCCCCCGAGGGCACCCGCAGCCACACCCCTGGCTGGCGCAGTGGCTTTTACCAGCTCGCCCTGGGTGCCAAAGTGCCCTTGGCCCTGGTCAAACTGGACTGGGGCCAACGCTGTTTCAGTGTGGTCGACTTCTATGAACTGACCGGGCAGGTCGAGCAGGACTATGCCCACATGGTCCGGGTCTTTGAGGGGGTCCAGGGCTTTCATGTGCACCAGATGGGCCCCATCACCCCTTGGAGCCCTGGCCCGTCTGCGGCCACCCCTCCTGCACCGACCACGCCAAAATGAGCGCCACAATCTTGCCCACTTTTCACCAGACCTTGTCCCATGAGCACCCATTTTGAAATTGCCGCTGTCAAAAACTACTTGCTGGGTTTGCAGTCGCGCATCACCAGCAGCCTGACCGCGCTGGATGGCACGCCCTTTTTGACCGACGCCTGGCAAAAAGATCCTGGCGAAAAGCTCCAGGGCAATGGCATCACCTGCATCCTGGAGGGCGGTCCGGTGTTCGAGCGGGCCGGTTGCGGCTTTTCCCATGTGACCGGGCCACAGCTGCCGCCCTCGGCCACCCAGCACCGGCCTGAGTTGGCCGGCTCGGCCTTCGAGGCCATGGGCGTGTCCCTGGTCTTTCACCCGCGCAACCCGTATGTGCCCACGGTGCACATGAATGTGCGCATGATCGCGGCCAAACCCGAGGGCCAGGCGCCGGTGGCCTGGTTCGGTGGCGGCATGGACCTGACACCCTATTACGGCTTCGACGAGGACGCGGTCCATTTTCACCAGACTTGCAAAGACGCCCTGGCCCCGTTCGGCGAGGGATTGCACCCCCGCTTCAAGAGATGGTGCGACGATTATTTTTGCAACAAGCACCGCCATGAGCAGCGCGGTGTGGGCGGGATTTTCTATGACGACTTTTCCGAGTTGGGCATGGACCAGAGCTTTGCCATGATGCAAAGCGTGGGGGATGCCTTGCTCGCGGCCTACATGCCGATCGTGCTGCGCCGCAAGGACACGCCCTATGGCGAGCGGGAACGCGACTTCCAGCTCTACCGCCGGGGACGTTATGTGGAATTCAACCTGGTCTGGGACCGGGGCACCCATTTCGGCTTGCAGTCTGGCGGTCGCACCGAGTCGATCCTGCTGTCCATGCCGCCCGAGGTGCGCTGGTCGTACCAGCGCCAGGACGAGCCGGGCTCGCCCGAAGCGCGTTTGCTCAGCCATTTCCTGGTGCCCCGGGACTGGGTGTGATGGCCCCACCGATGGCGCCAAAGCTGCAAGGACTGGGCGTCTTTGGCGGCGCCTTCGATCCCCCCCACTTGGCGCATGTGGCCCTGGTGGAATGCGCCATCGCCCAGCTGCAGCTGGCGCGTGTGCAGCTGGTGCCCACCGGGCATGCCTGGCACAAAACGCGTGCCCTGAGCGATGCAGCGCACCGTCTGGCCATGACCCGACTGGCCTTTGCACACCTGCCCCAGGTGCAGGTGGATGCGCGCGAAATCCTCCGGGGCGGTCCCAGTTACACCGTGGACACCTTGCATGAATTGCAGGCCGAGCACCCCGGGGTGCAGCTGTACCTCTTGCTGGGCGACGACCAGCGGCGCTCTTTACCGGCCTGGCACCGGGTCGAGGACATCGGGCGCATCGCTATAATCTGCGCCGCAGGTCGGGACAGTGCTGTGCGAGCCTGGGCCGACCCTTCTGACGCTGCCAAGAACTCCTCCCCACCCCCCGATTTGCCGCACTTGCGCATCCGCACCCTGGACATGCCGCTGATGCCCCACCGTGCCACGGACATCCGTGCGCTGGCGGCCGCAGGCCAGCCCCTGACCGGTCTGGTGTCCCCCGCAGTTGAGCGTTATATTCACGAACACCACCTCTACAGGCCCCATTGATGACCGAAACCGCCGCCAAAAAAGACATCCAAAAACTTCAGCGCGCCATTGTGGACGCCCTGGAGGACGTCAAGGGCCAGGAGATCCAGGTGTTCGACACCGAGCACCTGTCGTCCCTGTTTGAGCGGGTGATCATCGCTTCGGGCACCTCCAACCGCCAGACCAAGGCCCTGTCCGCCAGTGTGCGCGACAAAGTGCGCAACGCCGGTTTCGCCAAGCCCCGCATCGAGGGTGAAGACAACGGCGAGTGGATCATCGTGGACTGTGGCCAGGCGGTGGTGCACATCATGCAGCCCACCATCCGGGGCTATTACAACCTGGAGGAAATCTGGGGTGGCAAGCCTGTGCGCCTGAAGTTGGGTGCGCCCAAGCCTGTGGCTGCGGCCGGGCAAAA
>JAIXXW010000266.1 GCA_027490555.1 Comamonadaceae bacterium
CTCGAAGGGATTTGGGTCACCTGCGCCGGGGTCTTGCTGGGTGTTGTGCTGGCGCAATCGGGCATGGCCCTGGCCTCGCCCTGGATGCAGCAGGTGCTGGGCATCCGTTTGCAGATGGCCGCGCCATTGACTTCGCAGCTGGCCCTGGCCGCCGCCGTGTTGCTGGCCGGACTCCTGGCCAGCCTGGGCCCGGCGTGGCGGGCTTACCGCCTGTCCCTGGTCGATGGCCTCTCACCCCGCGTATGACCCGGAAGGAAGCAGCATGAACAAGACCTTGGCGGCGGGACTGGTGTGGGGCATCCTGGGCGTGTGGCACGCGGGCCAGGCCTGGGCCCAAGGGGTGCGCGAGACGGCGCGCGAACTGGTGCCGCAAATCCAGCCGGCCTTGTCGGCCGAGGCACCGCCCAAGGGCGCCAGCTTGCCCGGGCCGGTGCGCACCCTGGGCTGGGAACAGCTGATCCCGGCCGGATGGGACCCTTTCAAGGACCTTAGGGCCTTGAACCTGGAGTCGCTCAAGGACAACGACCCCAAGGCCGAAGAAGCCCTGCGAAAAATGCGCAAGTTGTGGGACGACGCGCCGATCAACCCCGTGCTGCTCGGGCAACAGGTTCGACTGCCGGGTTATGTGGTGCCCTTGGAGGACCTGCCCGAGGGCATGAAGGAGTTTTTGCTGGTGCCGTACTTTGGCGCTTGCATCCACTCGCCGCCCCCACCCGCCAACCAGATCGTGCACGTGGTGCTGGACAAGCCCGCCAAACGGCTGCGCATGATGGACATGGTGTGGGTCACCGGCCCCATGAGTGCCACCAAAACCGACTCCCACATGGGCGTGGCCGGCTACCGGATCGAAGCCCGCCAGCTGGCACCCTACACCGAGAAAAAGCGCTGATCAACCGGGGTTGGCCACCCCGGCCGCGACATGGCCCGATGGCACATGGCGCGACGCCGACTCGATGTGGCCGGTCTGGTCGTCAAAGAAAAAATCGGGTTCGAATTCGCGCAAAAACTCGCCCTTGGGCAAGCCGCCCAGGAACATCGCCTCGTCCACCTCGATGTCCCAGTCCATCAGCGTGCGGATGGCGCGCTCGTGTGCCGGGGCGCTGCGCGCGGTGACCAGCGCGGTGCGCACACGCATGGCGGGGGTGCCTTCTTGCTGCAAGCGGTGCAAGGCGGCCAGCAGGGGCTTGAAGGGGCCGGCCAGCAGGGGCTGCCCCGCCTTGTCGCGCTCATGCGCCTGAAAAGCCGACAAGCCTTCGGCCTGGAACACCCGCTCGGCCTCGTCCGAAAACAGCACCGCATCGCCGTCAAACGCGATCCGCACCTCGTGGGGGTGCGCCTCGGAGGCGAGTGCCGAATGCGGGTAGACCTGCGCCGCAGGCACGCCCGCGCCCAGCGCCGCACGCACGTCCGACAAATGGGTGGACAAAAACAGGTTGGCGTTCAGCGGCTTGAGGTAGCGCCACGGTGGCTGGCCCCGGGTGAAGCTGCCGCGCTGGATGGGCAGGCCGTAGTGCTGCGCCGAGCGGAACACCCGCATGCCCGACACCGGGTCGTTGCGCGAGAGGATGACCACTTCCACCCGCTGCGCATCGGCGTCGTTGAAGGCGAGCAGCTTGCTCACCAGTGAAAACGCCACACCGGGCCGGGCGGGCGCCTCCAGGCGCTCCAGCTGAAGCTTCATGTAGGCTCGGTCGTCGCCTTGTTCGAACACCTGATTTTCTTCTTCGAAGTCGAACAGAGCCCGCGAGGAGATCGCGACAACGAGTTGGCCTTCGAGTGTGGCGGGCATGGTTCACTCCTTGCACAATAAAAGGGGCAGGGTCGGGCCAGACATCCGCACTCATTTGACCCATTGGTTCAGCTGCATGATCGGCATCAGCACGGCCAGCACGATCAGCATCACCAAGCCGCCCATGGCGACGATCAGCAGGGGTTCGAGCACGGTGGCCAGGGCCATGGCACGTCGCTGCACTTCGCCAGACAGCTGTTGCGCGGCCCGCTGCAACATCACCGGCAGTTGACCGGTTTGCTCCCCGAGCCGGGCAAACATCGACAGCAAGCCCGGAAACCGGGCATTTTGCGCCAGCGCGCTGCCCAGCGGCGCACCCTCGCGCACCCGAACCAGGGCTTCCAGGGCATCCGCGCGCAGGGCCTGGTTGGACAGCGTGTCGGCAGCCGACTGCAAGGCTTTGAGGATGGGCACGCCCGCGGCGGTGAGCATGGCCAGGGTGGAGGCAAAACGGGCGCTGTTGTAGCCCCGCGCCAGACGGCCGATCAGGGGCAGGCGCAGCCAGGCCGCATCAAAGCGCAGGCGCAAGGCCGCCTGACGCATCGCCAGCCGAAACCCCAGCACGCCGACGGCCAGCAGCAACAGCATCAGCCAGCCCCAGTGCCGCACAAAGTCACTCAGGGCCAGCATGGCCACCGTCAGGGCCGGCAATTGGCGCTGGCTGCCCGCGAACACCCCAGCCACCTGCGGCACCACCGAAGTCACCAGAAAAATCACAATCGCCAGCGCCACCAGGCTCACGATGGCCGGGTACAGCGAGGCCGACAGCAGTTTCGATCGCAACAGCTGCTGGTCTTCCAGGTCATGGGCCAGCTGTTCCAGCACGGTCGACAGGTGACCGCTTTGTTCGCCCGCCGCGATCACGGCCCGGTCGATCGCGGGAAACTCGTCCGGGTACTGGGCCAGGGCGCGGCCCAGCGTGCTGCCCGCCTGCACCTCGGCGCGGATCGCGGCCATCACATCGCGCTTGCGCTCGTCTTCGGCCTCCTCGGCCAGCGCGGCCAAAGCGCGCTCCACCGGCAAGCCACTGCCCACCAGCCCGGCCAGTTGGCGCGTCCAGATGGCGCGCTGGCCGCTGTCGAAGGCGCGCCCGCCCCCGATGGGGCGTTGCCACCAGGGCAAGGCCTGCACGCCCTCTGAGCTGGCGCCCGAGGGGATGGTCTCCACCACCAAGGGCACCAGCGATTGCGACCGCAATTGGCTGCGGGCGGTTTTCAGGCTGTCGGCCTCCAGCGTGCCTTTGCGCAGCGCGCCATCGGCTTGCAGGGCTTCAAAACGGTAGGCGGGCATGACTGGAATCTCAGCGGCTGAAGTAAAGCAGGCCCAACTGACCGTGCCAATTAAGATTATGAGGGCTGACGGTTTGCACTTGTCCCAAAGGGCGCGATGTCCCCAGGGTGCCAAACCAGACCCATTGGGGTCCCAGGGCGTAGCGGTAGCTCATGCCCACACCCAGCGAGCCCAATCCTGAATGCCAAGGCTCTGCTGGGGCGGGTGATTTGCGCCACTGGGTGGCCCAGTGGTCGGCGGTAGCCCAAGTCGCACCGGCACTCAGGCTGAGGGCGCTGCGATCGCTCAAAGGCACGCCATACGCGGCCCCCACTGACAAAGTGGTGCCATCGCCTCGGTCCATCAGGTCCTGCGTCAGGTCGCTGCCCATTGACCAATGTCGATCTAGTTTGTAATTTACGCTCACACGGCCCCGCAAGGTGTTTTGCCCGGAAGAAAAACCATCGTAAGTGCTGTTGTCTTGGAGGTTTTGCACACGCAAAGACAAGCCCACGTTCAGCCGCTCATCGTCACGCCATTGATAAGCCAGGTTCGACTCTTTGCGGTAGCCGCTGAAACTCAACCATTCGGTGCCTGTGGGGTGACCGATGCGCCAACGCCCGTAGCGAAAACCCAGCACGGGCCGCAAATTCAAGCTGGTGCTGGCGTCCGCGGCATCGCGGCTTTGAAGCTTCACGCCCAAGGTGTAAAACCAAGGGCTGGCGGGGGTATCGCTTGGAGCGGGGATGGGCGTGGGCTCAGTTGTGGGTGCGGCAGCGGTCTCGGTCGCTGCGCAAGAAGCGCTACTCCACGCCAGTAAACCCCCGGCACTCAGTGCCCAAAGACAAGGGGGCATGCGAAAAGCGTGTGTGTGGTGCATCAAGGCTCAATCGCGCGCCACGCGCAACAACTCTTCGGCACTGGTCACGCCCGCATCGACCAAAAGCTGACTGTCTTCGCGCATCACCACCATGTCTTGCGCCAAAGTGGTGGCCTGTAGCAAAGAGTGCAAGAATGACAGGACTTGCACACCAAGTGCTGGGTCTGGTCCATCAGGAGCGAGGAGCTGACCGAAAAACGGATCAACACCCTTGTCGATCATGCGGTTGACTGCACTGTCGGTATCGTGGGTGCGCGTGGGGTCCAATCGTTGCAGCGTCGCATAAACGGTAGTGGTTTTGCCTGAAACAGTTCGGTCTGTGACCCAAAAAATGCCGTGCGGTAGCCCAATTAGTGTGTCAATTTTCGCCAGCGCATGGCCTTGCATGCCCACCGTCTCGAGCGTCAGACGTGCTTCGGTCTTGTCCAGCAAGCGCAGCACCGCGCGTTCGCCGTGGGCGCTGGGCAAGGTGGACACACGCACGTCCACAGCCCGCGATCCCAGGCGAAGGCTGATGCGGCCATCTTGGGGCAAACGTTTTTCTGCGATGTCGAGTTCGGCCATGATTTTCAGGCGCGAAATCAGTGCGGCATGCAGCGCCCGGTTCGGTTGTACAACTTCGCGCAAAGTGCCGTCGATGCGAAAGCGCAC
>JAIXXW010000141.1 GCA_027490555.1 Comamonadaceae bacterium
CCGACCAGGGTGCCCCGGGCCTGCCCATCCCAGTCGGGCGTGCCCAGACCGGCGAAAGCGGGCACCAAAAACACGTCCCCCGTGTCCGGCACGCTGGCGGCCAGGGCCTCCACCTCGGCGGCGGTCTGGATGATCTGCAAGCCATCGCGCAACCACTGCACCGTGGCGCCGGCCATGAACACCGAGCCTTCCAGGGCATAGGCCGTGGGCTGCTGGGCTGTGGCCGGGCCTTGCCAGGCCACGGTGCCCAGCAGCTGGTGCCGACTGGGCACGGGCTGATCGCCCGTGTTCATCAGCATGAAACAGCCCGTGCCGTAGGTGTTTTTGGCCATACCCGGGGCAAAACAGGCCTGCCCGAACAAAGCCGCCTGCTGGTCGCCCGCCCAACCGGCGATCGGCACGCAAGAGCCCAGCCAATGGGCATCGGACTCGGCCACCACCCCGCAAGAAGGCCGCAGCTGCGGCAAAACCGCCTCCGGGATGTTCAGCAAGTCCAGCATGTCCGCGTCCCAGCGGCCGGTTTGCCAATTGAACAAAAGGGTGCGCGAGGCATTGCTCGGCTCGGTGGCATGCACCCGCCCGCCCGTCAGCTGCCACAGCAGCCAGCTGTCCACCGTGCCAAAGGCCAATTCACCCCGCTCGGCACGCGCCCGGGCACCCGGCACCTGCTCGAGCAGCCAGGCCAGCTTGGTGCCCGAAAAATAGGCATCCAGCACCAGACCGGTTTTGGCGGCGATCCGGGGGCCATGGCCGGCCTGGCGCAAGCGCTCGCACAGGCTGGCGGTGCGGCGGTCTTGCCAGACGATGGCCGGGGCCACCGGCTCGCCGGTGCGCCGGTCCCACAGCAGCGTGGTCTCGCGCTGGTTGGTGATGCCGATCGCCCGGAGTTGGTCCGCCTGGATCCCCGCTGTGTGCAGCGCCTGGCGCGACACCGCCAGCTGGCTTTGCCAGATTTCTCTGGGGTCGTGCTCCACCCAGCCCGGTTGCGGAAAGTGCTGCGTCAGTTCGCGCTGCGCCATGGCCAGCGCCCGGCCTGCGCGGTCAAACACCACCGCACGCGAGCTGGTGGTGCCCTGGTCCATGGCAAGGATGTATTCCATGGCCGAAGGTTACCGCAAAGGACCGCGACCAAACAGCGACAATCGGCCCATTGGTTCTGGACCCAGACCCCTGGGCGTCACTTTCGGAGTTTGCAAGGCATGACACAGCACGCACAACACATCGCCTTCATCGGCGGTGGCAACATGGCCAGCGCCATCATCGGCGGCCTGATCCGCCAGGGCATGGCGCCCGGGCAATTCACCGTGGTCGAGCCATCGGCCGAAACCGCCGCCAAACTGCAGCGGGACTTTGGCATCGCGGCCTTGCCCAGTGCCGGCCCCGGTCTGGCCCAGGCCGATCTGGTGGTCTGGGCGGTCAAGCCGCAAATCTTCAGCGCAGCCGCCGCCCCCGTCATGCCCCACACCCGCACCGCGCTGCACCTGTCGGTGGCCGCGGGCATCCGCACCGACAGCATCTGCCGCTGGGTGGACAGCGAGCGGGTGGTGCGCTGCATGCCCAACACCCCTGCGCTGGTGGGCCAGGGCATCACCGGCTTGTTTGCCTGCCCGGCGGTCAGCGCTGCCGACCAGGCGCTGGTGGAACAGGTGATGGGCACGACCGGTCGGTATGTGTGGGTGGCCCAAGAGTCGCATCTGGACGCCGTCACTGCCCTGTCGGGGTCCGGGCCCGCCTATGTGTTTTATTTTTTGGAGGCCATGACCGCGGCCGGCG
The DNA here is from genome assembly GCA_027490555.1 of Comamonadaceae bacterium. GTDB lineage: Bacteria > Pseudomonadota > Gammaproteobacteria > Burkholderiales > Burkholderiaceae_C > Limnohabitans_A. The sequence goes on from JAIXXW010000141.1 coordinate 1,774, forward strand.
TGGGCATGGGCCTGAGCGCGGCGCAAGCCTACCAGCTGGCCGTGGCCACGTTTTCGGGTGCCGCGTCCCTGGCGGCGGCCTCTGACGAGTCCCCCGAAGTGCTGCGCCAGCGCGTCACCTCCAAAGGCGGCACCACCCACGCGGCCATCACGGCCATGGAAGCGGCAGGCATCAAACCGGCTTTTGTGAAAGCCATGCAGGCGGCCGAGCAGCGCGCGCGCGAGCTGGGCGACGAATTCGGCAAAGCCTGAATCCGGCAGGCCCGTGCGGTGCCGCCTGGCCGCACCGTCGGCTTCGGGCCAGGTGGCCCCTCAGCCCAAGGCCAGGACCACGCCCACAAACACGCTGAAACCCAGCCAGTGGTTCAGCCGAAAAGCCTTGAAACACCCTTCCCGGGTGCGCTCGCGGATCAAGAAGTAGTGCCACAGCACCTGGCCGGCCGACACCGTCCAGGCCAGCCAGAAGCCCAGGCCTTGCTGCGGCGCGTCCAGCAGCCAGGCCCAGATCAGCAAATACGCCGCATAAAAGCCCATGATCGCGGGCACATCCCTGTCCCCCAACGTGATGGCCGAGGTCTTCATGCCGATCAAGAGGTCATCGTCGCGGTCCACCATGGCGTACTCGGTGTCGTAGGCCAGCACCCAAAACAGATTGCCCAGCAGCAAAGCCCAGGCCAGCGCAGGCACCTGGCCCTGCACCGCGGCAAAAGCCATCGGAATGCCAAAGCTGAAGGCCACCCCCAGCACCGCCTGGGGCATGGACACATGGCGTTTGGCATAGGGATACACCAGCGTGACGGCCAGCGCCGCCAAGGACCAGGCGATGGTGGCGGTGTTGGTGGTCAGCACCAGGCCAAAGGCGCACAGCGCCAGCACGCCACCCACGGCCAGCGCCTCTTTCACACCCAGGCGCCCGCTGGTCACCGGCCGGTTGGCGGTGCGTTTGACGTGCTTGTCAAAGTCGCGGTCGGCCACATCGTTCACACAGCAGCCGGCGCTGCGCATCAAGATGGTGCCCAGGGTGAACACCACGACCAAGTGCCAGCCCGGAAAGCCACCGGCCGCGATCCAGAGCGCCGCCAAGGAGGGCCACAGCAGCAGCAGCCAGCCTGCGGGCCGATTCCAGCGGATCAGGTCCAGGTAGAGCTTGAGTCTGTCGGTCATGCCCGGATTATCCCCAAGCGGTTTTGCCGACTCAGGACAGGCGCGTCACCCCAGGCAGTGGGCAGGCGTAAACGGCGTTGCGCACCGCCGCAATCGCCTCGTAGCGGGTGTAGCTGCGCCGCCAGGCCAGGACCACGCGGCGCGTGGGCGGCTTGCCCCCTGCCGGGTCCACGATGGGCAAATACCGCACCGGCGCATCGAGCCGCCCACCCGAACGCTTGTGCACCGGCTTGAGCTCGGGCACCGACAAACGGGGCACCAGCGTGACCCCCATGCCCGCCGCGACCATGTGCTTGATGGTCTCGAGCGAGGAGCCTTCGAAGGTCTTGCGAATCCCGTCGGTGTGGCTGGCAAAACGGGCAAATTCGGGGCACACCTCCAGCACATGGTCGCGAAAGCAATGCCCGGTGCCCAACAGCAGCATGGTTTCGTTTTTCAGTTGGTTGGGCGAGATGGCCGCTTGTGCGGACAGCGGGTGGTTCAGCGGCAGCGCCGCCATGAAGGTCTCGTCGTACAGGGGCGCCACCGCCAGCCCCGACTCGGGGAAGGGCTCGGCCAGGATGGCGCAATCGATCTCGCCCGTGCGCAGCATCTCCAGCAGGCGCACGGTGAAGTTTTCCTGCAGCATCAGCGGCATCTGCGGGATGTCGGTGATGATCTGGCGCACCAGATCGGGCAACAGGTAGGGACCAATCGTGTAGATCACACCCAGCCGCATGGTGGCGGCCAGCGGGTCTTTGCCGCGCTTGGCGATTTCCTTGATCTCGGCGGCCTGCTCCAGCACGCTTTGCGCCTGGCGCACGATTTCCTCGCCCAGCGTGGTGACCGTGACCTCGCTGGCGCTGCGCTCGAACAGCTTGACTTCCAGCTCCTCTTCGAGCTTCTTGATGGCCAGCGACAGCGTGGGCTGCGACACGAAGCACGCCTCGGCCGCCTTGCCAAAGTGCTTTTCGCGGGCTACGGCCACGATGTATTTGAGTTCGGTCAGGGTCATGGGCGTTATTGGAACATCAAGCCTTCAGGTACTCGGATTTTCCACCCAGCCAGCGGCCGATGTGGCGCTCGGCCAGCTGCGGGTGCCGGTCCAGCATGAGCGGGGCCAGGGCACGCGCCCAGTCCAGCAGCTGCGCGTCGGTCTCCAGATCGGCAAAGCGCAGCAAAGGCGCGCCCGACTGGCGCGCCCCCAAAAACTCGCCCGGCCCGCGAATCTCCAAATCGCGCCGCGCGATCTCGAAGCCGTCGTTCGTCTCGACCATGGCCCGCAAGCGCTCGCGGGCGGTTTCGCTCAGGCGCCCGCCCTCGGGCGTGCCGTACAGCAATACGCAGGCCGAGGCCGCCGCACCCCGCCCCACCCGGCCGCGCAGCTGGTGCAGCTGCGACAGGCCAAAACGCTCGGCATGCTCGATCACCATCAGCGAGGCATTGGGCACGTCCACCCCCACCTCGATCACCGTGGTGCTGACCAGCACGCCCATCTGCCCGCTGGTGAACAAATCCATCACCGCCTTTTTCTCGGCCACCGGCATGCGCGAATGCAGCAGGCCCACCAGCACGCCCGACAGCGCCTGGCTCAACTCGGCATGGGTCTGGGTGGCGTTGGTCAGGTCCAGGGCTTCGCTTTCCTCGATCAGCGGGCACACCCAATACACCTGGCGCCCCTCTTGCAGCTGCGCCCCGATGCGCGAGACCACCTCGGCCCGGCGGTGGTCCGACACCACGCGGGTCACGATGGGGGTGCGCCCAGGGGGCAATTCGTCGATCACCGAGACATCCAGGTCGGCGTAATAGCTCATGGCCAGGGTGCGCGGGATCGGCGTGGCCGTCATCATCAGCATGTGCGGCTCCATGCCGGGGGCCTGCATCTTGCCGCGCAGGGCCAGGCGCTGGGCCACGCCAAAGCGGTGCTGCTCGTCGATCACGGCCAGCCCCAGGTTCTTGAACTTGACGTGCTCCTGGATCACCGCGTGCGTGCCCACCACCAGCGCGGCCTCGCCCGACTCGACCAGCGCCAGCATGGCGGCGCGTTCCTTTTTCTTCTGGCTGCCGATCAGCCAGGCCACCTTCACGCCCAAAGGCTGCAGCCAGCCCACTAATTTTGCAAAGTGCTGGGTGGCCAAAATCTCGGTCGGGGCCATCAGGGCGCATTGCCAGCCCGCATCGATCGCCACCATCGCCGCCAGCGCGGCCACCACCGTCTTGCCTGCGCCCACATCGCCTTGCAGCAGGCGGTGCATCGGCACCTGGCGCGCCAGGTCCTGAGCGATTTCGCGGCCCACGCGCTGCTGGGCCTGGGTCAGGGCAAAGGGCAGGGCGGCCAGCAACTGGCCATGCAGCCCCTGGGTCCGAGGCTTCAGGGCCGGGGCGCGCAGCAGATCGCGTTCGCGCTTGGCGGTGAGCTGCGACAGCTGCTGGGCCAGCAGCTCCTCGCACTTCAGGCGCACCCAGGCCGGGTGGCTGCGGTCTTCCAAAGCGGCCAGCGACACATCGGGCGTGGGGTGGTGCAAAAACTGCAGCGCATCGCGCAGCGACCAGGCGCCACGCGGGTCGGGCCAGGCGATGCCGGGGGGCAAGGTCTCGCTCAGGTCGGCATGGTTCAGGCCATTGACCACCGCCCGGCGCAAATAGGCCTGCGCCAGCCCGGCCACCGTGGAATAGACCGGCGTCAAAGCCTCGGCCAGATGCCCGCCCGCCGGCTTGAAGCTCGGGTGCATCATGGTCAGCCCCATGAAGCCGCCCCGCACCTCGCCCCGCGCCCGGATGCGATTGCCCACCGCCAGCGCCTTCTGGTGCGAAGGGTAGAAACTGAAAAACCGCATCACACAGGTGTCCGAACCGTCGTCCACCGTCACCAGCAACTGACGGCGCGGCCGCAGCGTGACCTCGCAGGCCGTCACCGTGGCCTCGATCTGCGCGGTGTCGCCCTCGCGCACATCGCGCAGCTTGACGATGCGCGTCTCGTCCTCGTAGCGCAGCGGCAGGTGCAGCGCCAGGTCGATGTCGCGCTTCAAACCCAGCTTGATCAGCGCCTTTTGCGGGGCGCTCAGCGGCTTGGCAGTCGCAGGGGTGGACGGGGAGGGCATGGGGCGATTGTGCCGTGTCCACGTTGGCGTGAAAGGGTCTGTGGGCATGGCCTGGCACAGTTTGGCAAGCCCTGGCAAGCATCGGCAGGCGCGCTGCTTGCAAGCGGGGCATTCACCCCGCTCTTGAGCACCTGGGCTTCAAACAGGGCTGAACAGGTCGATCCGGTCGGTGATGATGCCGTCGGTGCCCAGCGCCAGCAGGTGATCGGCGGCCCATTCGTCATTGACGGTGTAGCTCAAGCAGCGCAGGCCAACGCCGTGGACCTGGGCCACGGTGGCCGCGTCCCACAGCGCAAAGTTGGCGACCACGGCCACGCAGTCCAAGGCCAGGGCTGCCTCCAACCAGCCCTTCCACAGGGTGTCGACCAGCAAACCGCGCGGCAATGCGGAGGCTGTTTGCTGCGCGGCGGCCAGGGCCTCGGGCTTGAACGAGGTCAGGAGCGGGGGCACGGCTGCACCCGCCCACAATTGCGCGGCCAATCGCGCCACGGTCGCGCCGGTGGCGGCTTCGGTCCCGGGTGTGGGTTTGATTTCGATGTTGAGCAGGTGGCCATTGGCCAGGCAAAACCGCGCCAGCGCTTCGAGCGTGGGCAGGGCCTCGCCCGCAAAGGCGCGTGAATGCCAGCTGCCCGCATCCAGTTGCGACAGGGCCTGCCAAGGCAGATCACCGCCGATGCCGTGTCCGTTGGTGGTGCGCTCGAGGGTGGCGTCGTGCATCAAGAACACCACGCCGTCGGCGCTGAGCTTGGCGTCGCACTCGAACATCCGGTAACCCCGCTCGGCACCGCAGCGGAAAGCGGCCAGGGTGTTTTCCGGGGCGAGCTTGCCGGCGCCCCGGTGCGCGATCCAGCGCGGGTAGGGCCAGGCCGGCAGGGGGGCTTTGGCGGCGGTGGCCGGTGTGTCGGATGTCATGCGTTGGTGATGCGTTGGCCGGTTTGGGCGTCAAACCAGTGCAGCTGGTCTGCGCGGGGGGTGATGCAAAAGGACTCGCCCGCCGCCGGGGCGGGCAAGGTGGCGTCCAGGCGCAGCGTCAGGCTCTCCGTGCCCAAACGGGCGTGCACCAGCCGCTCGGCACCGAGCAACTCCACGGTTTCCGCCTGCAAAGGCCAACCACCGGGGGTGATGTCCATGTGCTCGGGACGAATCCCCAGGATGCGCCCGGCCGGGGTCTGCGGCGCTTGCTGCAGCAGGTTCATCGGCGGCGAGCCGATGAAGCTGGCCACAAAGGTGCTGGCGGGCCGGTTGTAGACCTCTTCGGGCGTTCCGAACTGCTCCATGTGGCCGCCATTCATGACGATCATGCGCTGGGCCAGCGTCATGGCTTCGACCTGGTCGTGGGTGACAAACAGGCTGGTGATGCCCAGCTCGCGGTGCAGTTTCTGAATCTCCAGCCGGGTCTGGGCACGCAGCTTGGCGTCCAGGTTCGACAGGGGCTCGTCGAACAAGAACACCTGCGGCTGGCGCACGATGGCCCGCCCCATGGCCACGCGCTGGCGCTGACCGCCCGACAACTCGCGTGGCTTGCGCTGCAGCAGGTGGCTCAACTCGAGGATACCTGCCGCTTTGTCCACGCGTGCCTTGATCTCGGCCACGGGCACTTTGGCGATTTTCAGGCCATAGGCCATGTTGTCGAACACACTCATGTGCGGGTACAGGGCGTAGTTCTGGAACACCATGGCGATGTCGCGCTCGGCGGGCTCGAGCGTGTTGACCACCCGGTCGCCAATGGCGATGGTGCCGCCCGAGATGTCTTCCAG